>JBGTDH010001048.1:0-9083 GCA_041748435.1 Pirellulales bacterium | reverse complement strand
GTGTGGGTGCGTCAGAACATCCCCGGCCAATGCACGCTCTTCGGCGATGACGAGTTCATCTTCGCCGTGCCGCCAGACTCAGCCGGCCAACGGGCCTTGGTCTTCCGCGCCGCGGATGGCCACCATCTCGGGGAGCGCGCCATTCCGGTCAGCGAACCGATCATCGGGCCCGCCAATGGCCGGCTCACCACGCTGGGCCGGCACGTGCTGCTTACCTCGATCGAAGGCGATAAGCGCATTGTCCGCTTGTTCGATCCCTGGGAGCAGAAGAATGTGTGGCAAGCGCCGCCGCTCTCTCCTGGGGCCAAGTGCTACGTCTGGCAGCAGGACATTCTGGCCCTGATGGAACCCGAGGGACGTGTGTTGCTGCTCAACCTTGCCGATGGCCGCACGCTGGTCGATCAGAAAGTCGAGCAGGTTACTATCACGCAGCAGGACAAGACCACGCGAACGTCGCTGGCGGAGCTCTACCTCGTCGGCTCGCGGGATCACCTGGTGCTGGTGGCCAACGGCGTGAGCCAGCACGATATTGCGGTGAACACGGTGCAGCCGCTGCCTTACAACTACACGCATCCCATGAATCCGCGCGTGCATGGCCGCGTCTATGGCTTCGATCGCATCACCGGCCAGAAGCTGTGGAGCGCCGAGGTGAACCGTCAGGGCGTGCTGTTGGAGCAACCCAGCGAGTTGCCGATCGTGCTGTTTGCCGCCACTACCTACGAGCCGAATGCCCTGGCGGGCGGCCGCGCTACCACGCCCACGCTTTCGCTCTTGGCCCTCGATAAGCGAACCGGCAAGCCGCTGTACACCAAGAGCGCCACCGGCACGCTCAGCCAGTTCGATTTGGCGGGCGATCCGGACAAGAAGACAATCGATCTCAAAGCGCCGCGCGAAGCCTTCCGATTGACCTTCACCGATCAACCGGCGGGCCCGGGCAACAAGCCCGCGGCCGATAAGCAATCGTCGCTGCTCAAACCGGTGATCAATGCGATCATGCGCAGCCGGGCCAAGGAGGCCAAACCATGAGAGGGAATTGCAAATTTCAAATTTCAAGTTTCAAATTGCAAATTGAAGATAGCAAGCGTCGGGCTCTCCTCCTCCTGCCAATTTGCATTTTGCAATTTGCAATTTGCAATTTGCAATCTCCCGTCTGCCTCTCCGCGCAGCGGGAACCCAAGATCCAGAAGGCCGTCGATCGCGGCTTGGAGTGGGTCGCCAACAGCCAGAGCAAGCGCGGCCATTGGACCGCCACCGACGGCCGTTATCCCACCGCCATGACCGCACTGGCCGGCATGGCGCTGATCGCCGAAGGATCGACGACCACGCAGGGCAAGTACTCTTCCCACATCCGTCGCGCGGTCGACTTTCTCGTCAGCCGCAGCCGTCCCAACGGCCTGATCGGCGATCCCGGCAGCGACGATCGTTACACCTACGGCCACGGCTATTCGATGCTGTTCCTCTCGCAGGTGCTGGGAGAAGAGGAAGACATCGAGCGCCGCGAGACGCTGGTCGATGTGCTCACCCGGGCAGTGAAGTTCACCGGTCAGGCGCAAACGACGCCGGGCGGCTGGGGCTATGTCAGCGCCAAAGACGGCCAAGGCTTCGACGAAGGCTCCACCACCATTACGCAAGTGCAGGGCTTGCGCGGTTGCCGCAACGCCGGCATTCCGGTGCCCAAGGAGATCATCGAGAAAGCCATCGGCTACATTCGCCAATGCACGCTGCCCGATGGCGGCGTGCAATACAGCTCCAAGGGAGGCGGCGCCCGCCCGGCCATCACCGCCGCCGCCATCGCCTGCCTGTTTAACGCCGGCGAGTACGACGACAAGTTCGTCCCCAAGCTGATGGATTATTCTAAGAAGAACCTCACCAACATCTCCAACCAGGGCTTTGGCCACTGGCACTATGCCCATTATTACTATGCCCAGGTGATGTACCGCGAGGCCGGCCAGAGTTGGGAGAAGTACCGCGACGAGATCTTCCAGCGGATCGCCAACGAAGCCAGTCCCGACGGCAGTTGGCAGCAAGGCTACATCGGCCCCATCTATACCACCAGCGTCAACCTGACTATCCTGCAATTAGAGAACGCGAATCTGCCAATCTACCAAAGGTAGATGTCAGTAGTTAGTGGTCGGTAGTCAGTGGTTGGGACTTTGAAGCCTGTTGGAGAGACCAATGCCAGAAATACTGCGTAGTGCAACGCTCTCAATTGAACAAGGAATCGTTTTGCCAATGAGTCCTCCGATCGTCATCATTGGCAGGGGAAAGGATGGCAAGGCGGTGTGTCAACTTCATATCAGTGCGACTGGCATCGCAATTACCGGGCCCAGAGGTGCCGCGATTAAAAATCTCAATTGGGATTAGCTAATCGAATTTGTGACCTAACTCGGTCCGTGATTAGTCAGCAGCTGGTCGTAATCTCATTTTCATGGTGAGCGTCATGGCGAGAACGGCATTTGAGGAACTGCGAATATATCGGCAGTCGGAGGACCTGGCCGATCACGTTTGGGAGATGGCTAGGACGTGGCAGGTTTTTGCGCGAGACACCCTGGGCAAGCAGGTCGTTCGAGCTGCCGATAGCATCGGCGCCAACATCGCGGAGGGCGTGGGACGCGGATCGTTTGCAGACAACAAGCGTTTTGCCAAGATCGCTCGAGGCTCGCTGTATGAAACAAAGCACTGGCTGCGTCGCGCCTATCGGCGGCAATTGCTCACCGCCGATCAGGTCGAAGCACTACGCCCCTTGCTCGACAAGCTCGGGCCCGGCCTGAACGCCTACATCGCTTCGATCGGCCGAGAAAAACCACCAAGTGAGTTCGCCACGACTGATAACTGACTACTAACTACTAACCACTGACTACTAACCACTGACTCATGTCCGACAATCTCGCCCTCTCCCGCCTTGCCGATGCCCGTGCCAAGATTCAAGAGCAGCTCTCGCAGGTGATCGTGGGACAAAACCACGTCATCGAGGAGTTGCTGATCTCCCTTTTCAGCCGCGGGCATTGTCTGCTCGAAGGCGTCCCGGGCCTGGCCAAGACGCTGCTTATCAGCACGCTGTCCCGCGCACTGAATCTTTCGTTCAGCCGCATCCAGTTCACGCCCGATCTGATGCCGGCCGATATCACCGGAACCGAGATCATCTCGGAGAATAAGGCCACCGGCGCCCGCGAGTTCCGCTTTTTGGAAGGGCCGCTGTTCGCCAACGTCATTCTGGCCGATGAAGTCAACCGCACGCCCCCCAAGACGCAGTCGGCCTTGCTGGAGGCCATGCAAGAGCGGCAAGTCACGGTGGGCCGCGTGCGCCACAAGCTGGCCGATCCGTTCTTCGTGCTGGCCACGCAAAACCCCATCGAGCAGGAAGGCACGTACCAGCTTCCCGAGGCACAGCAGGACCGCTTCATGTTCAAGGTCTTCGTGCGCTATCCCAGCTTCGACGAGGAGTTCGAAATCGCCCGCCGCACGACGACCGTCATGAGCGACCACATTGTGCCGGTGCTCACCGCCGAGGAGATTATCGAGCTGCAGCGTCTGGTGCGCGAGGTGCCGGTGACGGACCATCTCATCCGCTACACGCTTTCGCTGGTGCGGCAAACGCGGGTCGAAGAGCCTGGCTCTCCCGACTTCGTGAACGATCAGCTCAGTTGGGGCGCCGGTCCACGGGCGGTGCAGTTCCTGATCCTGGGAGCCAAGGCCCGCGCCTTGCTGCACGGTCGCACGTATGTGGCCACGGAAGACATCCAGGCCCTGGCCAAGCCGGTGCTGCGGCATCGGCTGGTCGTGAACTTCGCCGCCGAGAGCGAAGGCATCACGGCCGACACCATCGTCGATCAACTCCTGCAAGCCACGCCCACCAAGGAAGACGAGCTTACGCGGGATGTGAGGTTCCAGAAGATCTTTGCGTCATAAGTAGTCAGTAGTCAGTAGTTAGTATGAATTCCAAACGCTTCCTGCACCCAGAGGCCGTCCATCGCATCGCCCGGCTGGAGCTGCGCGCCCGACACATTGTGGAAGGGTTTCTGTCGGGCATGCATCGCAGTCCTTATTTCGGGCAGTCGATCGAGTTCTTGCAGCATCGGGAGTACGCCTACGGAGACGATCTGCGGCACGTCGATTGGAAGGTCTGGGCCAAGCAGGATCGTTTCTACGTGAAGCAGTACGAGGAAGAGACCAACATGCGCGTGACGCTGTTGGTCGATGTCTCGGGCAGCATGCGCTACGGGCGCGGGGCCATGAACAAGTACGAGTATGGATGCACAATCGCCGCCAGCCTGGCGTATCTCATTCTTCGCCAACAGGACGCGGTGGGCTGTGTCTCGTTCGACGACCGCGCGCGAATCGCCGTCCCGCTGCGCACCAAGCGCAACCATCTGATGGACGTGATTAAGGCCATGGACATCAGCGAGCCCAGAGATAAGACCAACCTGCAGGGCGTGCTGCGCGATGTGGCCGAGAGTTACCCGCGCCGCGGGATGATGATTCTCATTTCCGACTTGCTTACTCCGCGCGAGGGCCTGTTTGCTGGCCTGCGGCTGCTGCGCCGACAGGGGCACGACGTGCTGGTGTTCCACGTGATGGACGACGACGAACTGGACTTCCCCTTCAACGGCCCCTCGCGATTCGAGGGGATGGAGCTGCCGCAGAACCTGACTTGCAATCCGCGGGCATTGCGTGACGGCTATATCGAAGCCCTCACTCGGTATCTGGAAGAAGTCCGCCGCGGCTGCGCACGGCAGACCATTGATTACGCCCTCGTGCGCACCAGCCAGCCGCTCGATGCCGCCCTGGCCACCTACCTCAGCAACCGCCTGGGGATGCACCACCGCAATTAGAATCCTGCGATGCAAGGACGCGTGACCGTATTCGTCGGCGGCGTGGGCACGGGCGGCACGCTCTCCGGAGTGAGCCAGTATCTCAAGGAGCAGACATCGGCGGGCGCCTTCCGCCGCCATCAACCTGGATTAGGCGGCATGCACGCACAGCGCTCGAATCGTTCACATCGCCAACGGCGCAAACAAGCCATCCACCTGGCCTTGGCTGTCGGCGAAGGAATCGAGCCGCACGCCGACTTTATCCAATAGCGTGAGATGCAGGTTGGCCAGCGGCGTGGGCTTGTCGTACTTGATGTGCCGCCCACCTTGCATCCGCCCCGCGGCGCCGCCGGCGACCAGAATCGGCAGATTCGTATGGTCGTGAACGTTGGGGTTGCCCATGCCACTGCCGTACAGATAGAGCGAATGATCCAAGAGCGAGCCGCCGGCCTCGGGCGTGGCCTGCATCTTGGCCAGGAACTCCGCAAACAGTGAGACATGGAAGCGGTTGATCTTGGCCACCTTGGCGATCTTCTCCGCGTCGTTCCCATGATGCGTGAGCGGATGGTGCGGGTCCGACACGCCAATCTCCGGATAGCTGCGGTTGCTGGTCTCGCGGGCGAGTTGGAACGTAATCACGCGGGTCACGTCTCCCTGCAAGGCCAGCAATTGCAGATCGAACATCAATCGCGCGTGATCGGCATAGGCGGCCGGAACACCCAGCGGACGATCGAGATCGGGGAGCTTGTTGTCCGCGGCATCGGCCTCGGCCCGTTGAATGCGCCGCTCCACCTCGCGCACGGTCTCCAGGTAGGTCGTGACTTTGGCGCGATCGGCCGGGCCAAGCGTCTGCTGTAATCGCGTAATCTCCTCCGTCACGCTGTCCAGCAGACTGGCGCGTTTGGCCAACGCCGCACGGCGATCGGCTGGAGTCCCCCCTTCGCCGAATAGCCGCTCGAACACAATGCGCGGATGAGCCTCGGCCGGCAGCGGCGTAGTGGGCGAAGACCAGGAGAGATTGTTTTGATAGACGCAGGCATAGCCGTTGTCGCATTGGCCGACGAGGGCCAGCAAGTCCATCGACATCTCGAGCGAAGGAAGCTGTGTTTCCTGCCCGATGGCCCGCGCGGCGATCTGGTCAACCGTGGTGCCCAGGTAATAGTCGGTGCTTTCGGTGAGCTTGGCCTTGGCCGCACTCAAGAAGGCGGCGTTGGAGGTGGCGTGCGTGCCGGGGTAGGCATTCTGCAACTCCAGGTTGCTGATGGCCGTGACGTGCTGCCGCACGCCGGCCAACGCACTGAGCGTCGGCGAGAGCTCATCCAGCGTTTCCCCCGGCGGCGTCCAACGGGAGATGTCGCTGCCCATCGGCATGTACACAAAGCCCAAGCGTCGCAAGCGCGCCGGATTGGCCGGCGTCTTGGCCACGGCGGTGAGCGCCGGAATCATGGCATCCAACAGCGGCAAGGCCAACGTGGTCCCCAGCCCGCGCAAGAACGTCCGCCGCGGCAAAGCCTTCTTCGTGACGATCATTCGGTTCTCCGATGCGTAAACGGCGTGCTGGTGGCGATTCCCAGTATAAGCGATGAGAAGCGGTGTTCGTGCATAGCTGCTTGGCGCACAATCTGGCGAACGGCCGGGGCATCATTGTATTCGATCCCCCGTCCCAGCGCGAAGGTGAGCAGCTTCTCCGTGAGCGTGCGGACGAACATCTCGGGCCGATCGAGCAAGGCCTGCTCCAGCCCCGCCACGCCTGTGAAGTTGCGGCCATCGGCCATTCCGCCGGCCGCGTCGATCGGTTCCCCTTCTTCCCTCGTCCGCCAGCGGCCCACGGCATCAAAGTTTTCCAGCGAAAAGCCGACCGGATCGATCGAGTTGTGGCACACCGCACAGGCGGCATGGGCCCGATGTTCGGCCAGACGCTGCCGCACCGAGAGCATCGACGAGACCGTGTTGTCTTTGAGCGCCGGCACGTTGGCTGGCGGCGGAGGAGGCGGTGTCCCCAACAGATTCTCCAGCACCCACTTCCCGCGCAGGACGGGCGAAGTGCGCGTGGCATACGACGTCACGGTGAGGATGCTCCCCTGCCGCAACAGTCCGCCGCGGTCGCCCGCCTCGGCCAGGCTCACGCGACGGAAGCGGCTGCCATACACGTGCGGCACGCCGTAGTGCTTGGCCAGCCGTTCGTTCAAGTACGTGTAGTCGGACTTCAGCAAATCCAGCACGCTGCGGTCCTCGCGCACGATGCTCTCGAACAGCAGCTCGGTCTCCTGGCGAAACGCTTGCCGCAGGTTGTCGTCGAAATCGGGAAACAGCCGCAGGTCGGGCGTGGTCGATTCCAGGTTCCGCAGGTGCAGCCACTGATCTGCAAAGTTTGTGGCCAGCGACCGCGAACGCTCGTCGGCCAGCATCCGCCGCACCTGCTGCGAGAGAATCTCCGGCTGGCTCAGTTCGCCCACGGCCGCCAGATCTAGCAGCTCGTCGTCGGGAATGCTGCTCCATAAGAAAAACGAGAGCCGGGAGGCCAGTTCCAGATCGCTGATGCGGTACGCAGTGCGCGGCGACGTGTTCGGCGGATCGTGCTCGATGCGGAACAGGAAATGGGGGTTCACCAGCACGGCGCTGATGCCCATCGCGATGCCGGTATCGAAGTCACCTTCCGCCCGCGCCTGACGATAAAGCTCCAGCGGCTTCCGCAGATCCGCTTCCTGTACAGGCCGTCGATAGGCTCGCCGCGCCAGTGTCGTCAACACGCGGCGGGCCGCAGCATCTTCCTCATCCGGCCGCACCTGCTGCGGGAGTTGCAAACGCTGGCGGCTGGTGGTGTCTCCCACGCCTTGCGAACTATGCTTACTGCCAATACTGTGCGGACCGGTGATCGAGACTTGATAAATCGCCGGCGAAATGC
Organism: Pirellulales bacterium; assembly: GCA_041748435.1. GTDB lineage: Bacteria > Planctomycetota > Planctomycetia > Pirellulales > JBGTDH01 > JBGTDH01. The sequence goes on along the minus strand of JBGTDH010001048.1, from coordinate 1,367 downwards.
GCGGATGCCGGTGCATGTTGTAATGCGCCTGATACGGCTGCCGCTTTGTCTCCAACAGCGACGACGGCTGCTTCAGGAACGTCACGCCCAGTTGATGCGAACCCGCGGTCACGCGCACCCGGGCATGCAGATGCTGATCGACCTGCTGATGATCTCGCCGTCCCGCGGCAGGCTTAACGGTGAACTTCGCCACTTGCTCACGATCGAGCAGCACCTCGAGTTCGTGCGACCCGTTCAGCCCCTCGACGAGCTCGTTGCGGTCCCGCGCCAAACGGATCTGAATTTCGTACTCGCCGTCCTGCGGGAACGTGTAGGGGAGCAGTGCGCCGCCGCGCGTCCCCAACGGCAGGCCGGGCACATGCTCTTCCTGCGTCAGATCGCCCCGCAGGCGGAACGTGTCGCCGCCGGGCGAACGTCGCGCAACGCCCACCGCCAGTTGGCTGATCTTCTGGGCCGCCGTGATGTAGCGATCCAACAGCGTGGGAGAGAGATCGCCGACGGTGATGTTATCGAACCCGTGACTTGATTCATCGGGCGGCAAGAGCGCCGTGGCATCGATCTCCACGGCCAGCAGATCGCGAATGGCGTTGCCGTACTCGGTCCGCGTGAGCCGGCGGAATGTCGCCGTGCGGCCAGGATTGGGATTCCGCAGTGCCGCGGCATCGAGTGCGCTCTCCAGCATCGCGACAACAGCCGAATATTCGTTCTCCGCTGGCCGCGGCGCCTCGCTCGGAGGCATCTGCCGCGCTACGAGCTTGCGAACCACCTTCTCCCAGACCGCCGGCTGCTGGGCGATTTCCTGGAGCGGGAACGCGTCCAACGCCAGCTCGCCTTTTTTGTCATCGCGATTGTGACAATCCACACAGTATGTCTGAGTGAACTGTCGCAACTCCGCGGCGTGCTCCTGAGCGAGTCCGACTTGCGCCAGCGCGCAGTACAACAAAAGAGCCGGTGTCCAGCCACACTTCTGCATTGGGAACCTCGCCACGGGACGCTCTGAACAATCGTAACCGGCCCGTGCCAGCGCGCGTAGCCCCAGGGCCTGAACTGTTGCGTTAAGGCGGCCCATGCGATCCCCGAAGAAACCCGTATACTGGTGCCAGATTACGACGCTAGAAAGGGCTTTTCGTATGAACACTGCCGGTTTGGATTCCAAAAAGCAAGACGCTTTCGGTCAGCACCTGTTGGGTGTCATGAATCACGCGGCCCTGGCGTTGATGAATTCCTTGGGTCTTCCGGAGAATCTGTGGGTGAAGTAGATGGCGTTTGGAGCTGCCGCGGTTGGATTTTTGGAGGCATGGCTCGGGCGTTCAAAGGACAGCCAGAGAAAGCTGCCCCGGCGCAAGACGCCAGGGCAGCGGCACGTC
>JBGTDH010001047.1:0-8074 GCA_041748435.1 Pirellulales bacterium | reverse complement strand
CAGCCCCACGCGCCGCCGCCCATTCCCGCGTCGCTGCCAAGGCCCCCGCCGCCCATGAAACCGCCCATCGGCGCGGGGGGCGTGCGGAGTTTGGGCAGCACGTGCTGGTAGGCCCAACGGGAGATGGCCGTGGTGGCTAGTTCCATCTTGAAGGGCTGTTTCCCAAATGTATCGACGGAGAGTTGCAGGCCGACGAGCAGAAACAGCCATCCCCAGAGGCTGGCGCCGATGCAGAAGGCTCGCGTGCGGCCCCGTCGAAACACGGCTATCGTGATGGCCGCCATCAGGAAGACTATGGCAGCGGTGAGCAACCCAGCCGCCCAGGCATCGGTTGCATACACGAGCGCACAACAGCCGATCGCGCAGGCCGCAACCGCACCCCCCAGCGTCATCAGCGAGAATTGCGGCCAGCGCATGGAGGTTTACTTGGAGAGCGAAACTGTTTCGTGACAGCACGAGCCTTGGGCTGTTTTCTTCGCCGAGGGGGGCAGGTCGTTGGCGGGGTTCAGGTTGAAGAACCCTTGCGGCTTGAGTAGGAAGCCGATGTAGGCGGCGGGCATCACGGGGTAATCTTCGGGCCGCGGCAGGTGCGTGTGGCCCATGGTGTACCACAGCACCACGTCGGTCGATTCGATTGTGCGATCCTGCTCGGTCCAGCGAATCAGGCCGTCTCCGCCGGAGCTTTGATTCGGGTAATCGCCCGCGCCGTAACGCTCGTCTTCGCGGAAGGGCGTGACCCACACGTGATGATTCACAAAGCCGGCCCGTTTACGCCACCAGGCGTTGGGCGATGCCATGGGGAAGCAGTTGTCGCCGGGTACGAACTTATACGCCACGGGATCGCCCACGGCGTTGCGCACATCGTGATTGACGATCTTCCAGCCGCGGGCCGTTTGCAGGTTCAGATTCGCCCGCGCCTGCTTCTCGGTCTTGAGCGTGGTAACCCGAGCTTGGAAGGCGTTCTCGAACGCGTTGGCCTCGCCCGGTTCATCGGGCACGACATCGACTTGTTGCACCGTGTTGGCCATGCCGTCCAGATCGAAATCGAGCCGCACGTTAAAGAAGTGCTGATGGTTGGGAGCGTACACCTGCGGCGCCACCAGCGTGCCGTACTTGGAACGCTCTCCGGGATGGGCCGCTCCCAGCGAGAGCACGCCGGTGAGCTTCATCTCGAGCTGGATGTTGCCGTCCTGATACAGATACCAGAAGAAGCCGTACTCGTAATTCTCCACGGTGGAAACGGACGAGATCACCAGCCGCCGCGAGCGCCGCACTTCCGGCGTGCTCAAGCGGCGGTCCGTGTGCTTCCAGAGCATGCCGTAGTCTTCTTCGTGCATGCAGATGGCGTTCTTGATTGTCAGCGGCTCGCCGCGGCTGGTCACCATCTGCGCATCGAAGTAGCGGATCAGCCCCAGGCAATCGCAGCCCAACTCCAGGCTGTTAGCGCACATGCCCATGCCATATTCGCCCACGTCGAAGGCATTCTTGCGGCGCTGCGTCTCGCTCGGATCGCCGTAGGGCACGACCATCTCGGTGAGCGATGCCCGATAGAGCACGGAGCGGTCGCGGCCGCCATCGCGGTAGCGCAGATGGTGCAGCGTCAGGCCTTCGCGGGCATTGAAGCCAATGACGAAGTTCCAGTTCTGCCAACGGACCTGATAGCCGTCCACCTCGAAGCTCGGGCCTTCGGGCTGCGTGATTTCGAGCGGCCGGATATCCCGCCGCTGGTTCGGCACGCGGTCGGCGGCATAGTTGCATTCGCCGGGAGGCAGCGGCCAGCGGCCGTAGTCTTCCACGCGAATGACTTGCATGGTGTTGAGATCGACCACGGGGCGCAGCCCTTCCAGCGGACGGGCGTAACCATTCTCTCCCGGCTCGCGGCGCAGAAAGCACAGCGGCCGCGCCAGCCGGCGGGTGCGATCTTCTTCCGAGCCGTAGTTGCCGGCGCTCCAGATATCGACCATCACCAGCCGTGTGTCTTCGATGCCGTAATGTTTTCTTAGCGCGGCCTTGAATTCGGCGCTGGCCAGCACGGCCTGCTCGCACTCGAACTGTTCGTCGACGGTCATCGTAGGCTGCGCGCCGGGAAAGGCCTTCCACGAGAGCAGCTCCCCGGAGGTCAGCGAGAGCGCCGCTTCATAAGCCGTGTTCTGGGCGTTTTCGAACAGCACGACAAATGCCTGGCGCGGGATGGCTTCGCCTCCCGTAAAGGCATGCACGCTTTCCTTGCGCGGCTCCTGGAGGCTGATCGACACGAACCGTGTGGTCGGCGTGACCTTCTCGAACCGCTTCAAGATCGCCACCGCCTGCTGCACTTCCTCGCCCGACAGCGGCTCCAAGGGATGACGCACGGCGCTGGCCATAAGATGCTCCTTCGCAAGTCCGGAAATCGTCGTGTTACTTCGCCATCGGCAGGTCGAGTAAGCGAGTCACCGTCTGCGCGGCGAACACGACGTAGCCGCCATCGGGCGAACGAATTAAATAGAGCTCCGCTTCGCTACGAACCGCCTCAGGATGTCCGACGACAACCTGATGGCCGCTGCCAAACTCGATCATAAAATGTCGAAACGGCCGGCGGCGGCAGAATGCACGACAAGCGACATCGAATTGGTCGCGTGTCATGCGGGCGCTTCCACCAAAATCGTTCGAACTCGGTGGAACTCCACATCGACCAGCCCGCCGTCCGGCCCGATGAAGCCAGCACCTCCACCATTAATCGCCAAGCGTGGGTGCGGAATTTCCAGACGTTCACCGGTTGTCATCTCAAACACAAACGGCACGAACGGTTCGCGATGGATCAGCTCGATGACTTGCTCTTCGATCTGGTGAGGCGACATATCAGGTCCTCGTGGTATTCCTGATCCATTCTACCCTGAAGGAATCGGCCCTCAAGGGGTGGGCTCGCGGTCGCGTATTGCTAATTGAGCTGCAGGGGTTCGCCCCCTTTGCGGCTGCCGATGGCGCAGCGGACGAAGTCGGAGACGCTGTCGCGCAGAAAGCGGACGCTGCCATCGAGGAAGCAGAAGTTCACGCCGCCGGGATGCCGGCTGGTATAGCTCAGCAGGTGCAGCGTGTTGGAGGCCACCTGCGTCTGCGGGATGACGGGATTGAACGGAAAGGCGGTGTTGCCGCTGAAGACATTATGGCCGTTCTGCGCATGGGGAGAGGCGATAAAGAACGTGCCCCAGCCGCCGTGCCCGTTGTTCCCTTCACTTCCCGGCAGGTTGTTGTAACGGTAGCGTTCGCCCACGGCCGCCGTGTTGCTGGTGCCGTCCAGAATATCGGCAAACGTGAAGCGCGTGTTCTGGTTGAAGGGGCCGTTGATGCGCCTCTCGGTGACGCCGTTGATATTGGCCGCGTTGCCGGAGACAAGTGGGTAGAAGTTGAACGGCGGGCTGGCGGCGCCTTCGATGTTGCCGTCGTCGTTATGGTTGTTGATGAAGTTCGAGTGCCCAGAGATCACGATGGCGTAGCTCGCCGGCTTGCGACCGGGAGTTAGCACGCCGCGCGAGTTGTCATCATACGATTGCAGATCGGAGGTGGAGGGGCAGCGCATCACGGGGTACGAAGTCGTGAGCGCCGTACGGTAGGGTTGCGTGCTCCACGCGGTCGAGGTGACCAGGTTCCCCGGTGACGATCCCGATCCGGCCGGCGGTCCGGCGGGGGGGCCGTAGGGAATCAGCTCGAACACGGCCTCCATTTCCATGTAAGGAGAGATGATGTAGGACCAGTGCAGGGCAGCCGGATTCCATTGGGCATTCTCCGCGGCGGCGGCGTTGCCGGTCGTGGGATCCTGAATGGCCTTCTTCCAGCAACTGGGGGGCAGGGTCTTGTGAATATCGGCGTAGTTGTGAATGCCAATGCCAAACTGCTTAAGGTTGTTGATGCATTGGCTGCGGCGCGCCGATTCCCGCGCTGCTTGCACGGCGGGGAGCAATAGCGCAATCAGAATGCCGATGATGGCGATGACGACCAGCAACTCGACGAGGGTAAAGCCTCGCTTGGGGATTCGGACCATGTTCATGACGCACCTGTGCTAGGGGAGGAAATCGACGGTTTACGAGCATCGAATCGAAGGACAAGACGCTTACTTGTTCATTTCCAGGCTGAAGTCGTTTTGCCCCGGCTTGACTTCCAGTTGCGTGCGCATGGTCTTCTTGCACGGCGCGGGGTTGGTGTCTTCCAGGGTGATGTTCACGTTGTGCTGGCCGATCTGCGCGCCGTCCAACTCCCGATGCGTGCTCAGCACGAAGACGCCGTCGTCGTCGGTGTAGCCGCTGGCGGGCTTGCCCGGATTCATGTCTTTGTCCGACGTGGGCGTGGGCGAGAAAATGATCATGGCGGCTACCACCGGCTTGCCGTTGCACATGACGCGGCCTTTGACAGGCGCGATCTCGGCGTTGCCGCAACCTGCGAGACCGACAGAGAGCGAGAATACAAACGCCAGCGCGCAGCGTGAGCGCATAGGACCTCCTGAGGGGCGCGGCGGGTGATATGCCCGACGCTGGAAAGTATCGGAATGCGTTAAACCATTAATACTATTGGCAGGCCCTTGCCCGGGCCGGCGCGGCAGGCGCACCGTGAACTCGTTACCTCAGTGGCCGCCCTTGGGTATACAACGTCTCCATTTCTCCTTCGCTCAAGGCGCGGGAGAAGATCAGCAGCTCATCCATGCAGCCGTGGAAGAACCGCACCGGGGTGCTGTTGCGATGGGCGGCCGTGTTCCAGTTCCCGATCTCGGCGTCTTCCAACCGCAGGCGGATATCCATGGGGATGGACTGCAGCGCAACCGGCCGGCCATCAAGGTAGTGCGTGACCAGTCCGCTTTCCTGGTTGTAAGTTACGGCCAAATGAATCCAGCGGCCGAAGTGGTCCGGCTTGATCACGTCCGGGGCGTCGTAGTGCCACCCCTTGCCCTTGGGTTGGCTCTGCACGCCCAGCACCAGCATTCCGGACGAGCCGATCTGCCAGTGCACGTCTCCCGGCTCCCAGCCGTCGGACATGACGAGCGAATTATTCAGATTCGGCAGGCTGTCGATGCGAACCCAGACCGCGAGCGTGAGAGAATCGTGCTCGCCGGGCACGGTGATCCGCACGCGATCGCTGACCTGCTTGAACTCCAAGGCTTGCTTCATCGGCCAGCGGCCTTCATTCCAAGTGCAGCCCACAATGGCGCCGTCCAACGAATCGGGCCCGCCGCCGGCAGCGCCGCTCAGATCGCGGCTCCAAGGATCGTTGGATTGGAACGGATAATAGGCCACCAGCGACGGATCTTTGCGCAGCTCAAGACCGTGAAGCAGCCATTGTTCGTGACGACGTTCGCCGTGCGCCTGGGTGTGCGCCGCAAGATCGCGGGCAGTGTGAAACGCAGCCGGATCGGAAGCCAGCGCCATGGCGGTCTCACTCACGTGCCACGCTTGCCCGGTCGTGAGCTCCTTGCGCGAGAGGGCGGCCCGATTCGACCCGGCATCGTAGAGTTCCACCTTGCCCGTGAAGACATGCACCTCGGTGACATCGCGCTCGCCGACGTGAACGCCGAACTCGGTTCCTAAATCAACAAGGTCCAGCTTCGGTGTGCCGATGGCAAAGCCGTGGGCATGGGTGGGCACGGTAACACGGAGCTTGCCGCGAGCGCAGAAGGCTTCCATGCGCGAGATGAGCTCTAACTCCGCCGGACCCTCCAGAATGACCGTTGCGCCACTATAGAACTCCAACTGCGCCAAGCCGGACTTGAGCCGCAGCACGCCGGGCGGCAAGGGGGCGCCCAGTCGAGGCTGCTCATTGCCTTCCCACTGAGCCCCCGGCGCCTGGACCAGCACGGCCACGGTGAAATCCAACGGCTCTTCCGCCGGCGAAGTGGTCACTTCCGCGGGTCGATTGCCCTCCCTCTGCGGCAGCCACAGGGCCAGGATCAGCGCTGCGGCCACCGCCGCGATGCCGGCCCACCGCCAGGATGGTGTGACGCGAAACCGGCGCGACGATGGGGATGCGTTTGCAGGCGAGATTGCATCGTGCGGCGACGCTGCTGGCCACTCGGGGTCGTGCGCCGCCCATTGCAAGTCGGCGTGCTGCCTCAGATAGGCCACATAGAACCGGCGGGCGGCCGAAGAGTCCAGCACCAGTTGCTCCAGGCGGGCTTTGGTCTCGGCCGTGAGCCGCCCCTCCACAGCCGCCTCGCAGAGAGTCTGAAGTTCTTGGCGTTCGCGAAAATCGGTCATCCGGCAGTTCCTTCCCGCTCCAGGGAGCGTGTGACGCAGTCGAGCAGGCATTGCCGGATGCGGCTGAGCATGCGGTACACGGCATCCACCGAGCGATGCACTTCGGCGGCGATTGTTTCTACGGGCGTCCCCTGCGAATAGCGTAACTGGATCAGCTCCTGATGATGTCGCGGCAACTTGCTGATGCAAGCGGCCAGCCGCTGGGAGCGTTCCTCCAGCCAATCCGAACTGCTGGCCGCCTCTGCCGCCACGGCTTCCAGGAACGCCTCGCTGAAGACCAGCCGGTCCCGCTGACGGCGTTTTCGCCAAGCCAGAACCTGGTTGTAGGCCACGCGGCAGGCCCAGGCGGCGAAGTTGGTTCCGATTTCGAACTGGGCAAACTCACGCCACAGCACGAGCTGGGTCTGCTGCAGCACGTCTTCCGCATCGACCTGGTTGGGAACCAGACTCATCACGTAGACGTGCAGCCCTCGCTGATGCTGACCCAACAGCCGCAGAAAAACCTCTGTCCGAGCGGCGGAATCGTCCGGATCTCTCTGCGGAGCATCGACTTCCCAATCGTTCACCAGCATCGCTCGCATCAGCCGTAGGAAGTTGTTGATGTGTTTTCCTAATAGAGCGGGCCGGTCCCGGTTTGGACATCGTTTTGCTGGCAGACTTTTACGACTGCACACAAAGGAATTGGCTGTATCAATCGTGCCCGATTTGCCGAAGCTACCGATGAGGGCTCCGGTGTGGCTTGGAGCGCGCGCTGTGTGACCTGGGGGGGAACCTACAATGATTGTGCGTCGCTGGACAGACAGCACCGGGGGCAAGCTGGCGGGTTGCCTTGTGGCCGCAAGTTTAATGGCGCCCGCCGCTTGGGCCGCCGCTCCCGCTAGCGTGCTGCAACAGGCCGATCGCCACTTGGATGCCGGCGAGTATGCGCAGGCAGTGGAGAAATACAGCCAAATACTCTCGGCCGAGCCGCAGACGGCGTCGGCCTTGGGTAACCGGGGCATCGCTCATCTGCAATTGGGGCGCACGGACGATGCCATTCGCGATCTGAGCCGCGCCATCGAGCTGTTCACCTCTCCGGACCGCGTTTCGCGCATCCCCGGTTTCAACCTGCCGCCGGCGGGCGGCAAGAGCGGCGCGCCGGAAGTCGTTGAAAAGCCGATCGACGAGGGGTCACGCAGAAAGTTAGCCGTTTGCCGGACCCATCGCGGCATGGCCTACACGCGGCGCGGCGACGACGTCCGAGCCGCAGCCGATTTCGAAGCCGCGTTGCAGATCGATTCCAAGTATGCCCGCGCCTGGTTCAGTCGCGGGGAGCTGCGCACGCGGCAAGGCAAATTGCACGAGGCCATTTCCGATTACAGCGAGGGTTTGCGGCATGCGCCGCGCACAGCCCAGTCGCTGTACGAGCGCGGACTGCTGCACGCCAAGCTCAAAGACTCAACGCGCGCCCTCGCTGATTACGATGCCGCGTTGGCAATCCAACCGCGGTTTCCCGAGGCCATGGGCAGCCGCGGACTGGAGCATCTGGATCGCGGCGCGCTGGACAAAGCGCTGGCGGACTTCAACGCTTGCATCGAGCTGGACGCCACTTCCGCCAAGACGTACTTCAATCGCGGTTACGTGTACGTGCGTCGCGAGGACTACCCGGCGGCGGCGGCCGATTTCGCCCAGGCTTCGCGGTTGAAGCCCGGATACACGGAGGCGCACGCCAACCGTGCGGCGGCGCTGGTGAAACTCGGCGCCTGGAAAGACGCTTCAGCAGAATACGATCGGCTGATCGAGCTGACGCCCCGAGACTCCCGCGCGTACTATCATCGTGGCCAGGCGTTGGTGAAACAGGGGCTGCCCTTGGAGGC
>JBGTDH010001046.1:0-3942 GCA_041748435.1 Pirellulales bacterium | reverse complement strand
GGGCCGCACCGTATCGGACGGACTGGCGGAGACGGGCGAGTATTTTCCCTCGTTGTTTCGCGAGATGGTTCATGTGGGGGAGCAGACCGGCAAGTCGGCCGAGGTGTTTCGCCAACTGGCCGAGCACTTCGAGCATCAACTGACGTTGCGCCGCGCGTTCCTGGCGGCAATCTCGTGGCCCGTGCTGCAGTTGCTGGCCGCCATCGGCCTGATCGGCATTCTCATTCTCGTCCTGGGAATGCTGCCGCACGGCATCGACGGAAAACCGATCGATATCCTGGGGTTGGGCCTGATCGGCGTGCCGGGGTTCATCATTTATTTACTGTTCCTTGCGGCGGTCGGCGGCGGTTTGTACGGCTGTTATCTGGCCATCCAGCGCGGCAAACTGTGGACCAAACCGCTGCAACGCGCGCTGCTGCAGATTCCAGGGTTGGGGGGCTGCCTGCAGACATTGGCGCTTTCACGGCTGGCGTGGTCGATGAACGTCACGATGGAAACCGGTATGGATCTGCGTCACGCCTTGGCCCTCAGCCTGGCCAGCACGCACAACGCCCGTTACACCGATCACAGCCAGCGCGTCGTCTCGCACGTGGGCCGCGGCGGCGAGATCCACGAAGCCCTGGCGGCCACGCACGCCTTTCCGCGGGACTTCCTCGATATGCTCGAAGTGGGCGAACGCAGCGGAACGCTTCCCGAATCGATGGCGCGCCTGGCTGGGCAATATCAAGAGCAAGCCCGCCGCTCGATGGCCACGCTGACTGTGCTAGCCGGCTTTGCGGTCTGGGGCGTGGTAGCGGCCGTCATCATCCTGATGATCTTCCGCCTGGCGTTCTTCTACGTGAACATCCTGAACGACGCAGCGGGACTGTGAGAGCGGGTACTTCGTACTCAATACCATCCCGCGATGAGCTGCCGCGAATGTACGAGCCGCAACTTCACGTTGTCCTCCACCAGCCCGAGATTCCCTACAACACGGGCAGCGTGGGACGCACTTGTCTGGCCGTGGCCGCCAAGCTGTGGCTCGTTCGTCCGCTGGGCTTCCGGCTCGATGACTATTACCTCCGCCGCGCGGGACTGGATTATTGGGAACATCTCGTGTGGGAGGCCGTCGACGATTGGGAGGCGCTGCTCACGCGGCTGCCGCCAGCTCCACCGTGGTTCTTTACCAAGACGGCCGAGACCACGTACACGTCGGTCCGTTATCAGCGCGGCGATGTGCTCGTATTTGGCAGCGAATCCCGCGGCCTGCCCCCCTCCCTGCTGGAGCAGCACCGCGACCGCACCCTGCGCATTCCCTTGTTTCGCCCCGAGGTCCGCAGCCTCAATCTCTCCAACAGCGTCGCCATCGCCGTGTACGAGGCCCTGCGTCAAAAGGAAGAATGACGCAGTTATGGTTAGGGCAGCGAAAACAGTTGTCGCAGAAAACCGGATATGGCTTGAATCCGCGGTAGAGCCAATCCAGCCCCTCGTAGCCAGCGGTTGTCTTGAATAGACACTTGGACGGCCCTGCCGGGCTTGAGGACGCTCGTGATCGCGCCGGTCACGGCCTTATTGCGTCCTGCCGGTTTGAGGAACTCCTTCAAGTCAGCCGCGTGCAACTGAGCATGGTCAATTGCGCTGACCAAATCCGCGGCAATCGCTAAAAGCTGTGGATACTCGACCTGAGCACAATCCAGCAACAGATCTTCAAGCGTACCAGCGGCCAAGTTGTCCGGGAGTACGAAGATGCCCGTAGCAGGTGGGCCGGCAAGCACCAAGCCGGGTTGATCTGGCAGGATGACTCCGTACGTTGCACACCATCCCGAATCACCTGGAAGCGTGCGGCAGGAGGGCGCTGGTCATCGGCATCAAGCATCACGCCGATGCTCGCTAAGGGGCCTGGCAGCACACTGAGGGACTCTTCGATCGCTTCGATGAGCCGCGAATCGCCTTGGGAAGCGTGAATGGCCACGCTATGAGTCGAACTCGCCAGGAACAGCGGAACAGGGACGCGTCGTTGCAAGTCGTCCCGATACGGAAACGTCTTGGGAACGATTGGATCCCAGAAAGGGTCCAAGTCCCGATAAAGGCGGATACGCGTGAATCCGGCGGGGCGCAGCAGACGATAAACGAACTCTACGTCGTGTGGTCCCTCTACCGCCAAGTAACCATAATGCGGCACGGTCTACCTCACGTCCAGGCCGCGCTCGTAACGCAGCCGATGAAGTAGCTCGCCCCCGTAGCGCCTGGCGACCGATCCCTCGGGCGTATACTCGAGATGGTACGCCGCAACTCTTTCGAGTGCGACTTTGCCTCCCAGGATCATGGCATCAACGGCTTCCAGGCTATGTGTCGTGGCGAACAATTGCACGTCGTATTCCAGACACGCCTTCACGAGCCACTCAAACAACTCGCCCAATGCCGAGAAGTGGACGGCCGTTTCGATTTCGTCGACGAGGAGAATACCATGCTCCACACCAACCAGATTCGAGGCAATGGCCAATGCTCGTCGGAGACCGTCACCAAACGAACTGAGCGGCGACAGCCCCAACCGCCGGTGCTTTACGTACACCATTGGCCGAACGCCCCGGCGGGAGAGGACCTCCAAGTCCAACACGTCCTCATCGAACATTTGAACAACCGCCAGCAATTTTTGTTTGCTATCGGCCATCCGAACCGCCGTAAGCTGGCCAACCTGCCATTGCTCTACCCGATGAGCGAAAGGAGACACGGTTGCCAACTCGAGGTAGGGCCCCTCGGGAGTTCGGCGAGAAACGAATCTTTCATCCTCGAACAGGTGAAAATCCGCCGACACCATTCCACTAACTGGATGGGCTTGGAACCGCGTCCAACTCGCTTCCGGCACGCGCACGGCCAGCCGAAGATGAACACCACTGGGCCAATCACCGATGTCAACGCCGGATTCGCTGCCATCCTCCTCCTCAGGTGACTCGGCTCCTTCAGCGTTCTCCAGGTACGCCACGAACTCTTCGTAGTGCGCACGTAACTCCAAATTGGGGAACTCCCCGGTTGCGCTCAGATAAATGTCTCCGTGATCGTCGAGGGAACCCAGAACTCGACCGTTTCGCGGGAACAGCCATTTCAAGGACTCGACTTGGGACTGGCGAGACGACTTGATCTCTCGTCGCCTCGCCGTTTGGAGCCACTCAATTGGGTCCAAAGGCCGGCTGAACAGGCCGATGGCTTCCAAGGCCGACGTCTTGCCCGAGTTGTTCGGACCGACAAACAGATTGATCTGGCCGAGTTGTGGTAAACTCAGCTCCCGAAGGCCGCGAAAGGCGTGGATGGTCAGGTTTTCGAGATTCTTGGGCATCGAAATACCAGCCTGATTGTTTGATGAATTCCGCTAATCGCATTCTACGCCACGCCGCAGCTGATCGCACGAGAACATGGCAATGCTGGCTGCGGGCGGTGCTTGCAAAGGGCGAAACTCAGTCGTCTCGGCTGATCGCATGGATTGGTCTAAGGCAATTGGTCGATCAACAGTACAATCCCCCGCCCCAAGGCTCAATAATTAGCGGAGTTCGCCAGAGCTCCTCGCGATGGCACCCGACCCGAACACTGGCGAGTTCGGCGACTTCTGGGTTCGCCCGTCATGGCCAAGCGATTCTGTCTGGTGCTCATCAAGCCGTCCCATTACGACGACGATGGCTACGTCATCCAATGGTTCCGCTCGGCAATCCCGGCCAACTCCCTGGCCTGCCTGTATGGCCTGGCCCAGGAGTGTGCCGAGCAGAAGGTGTTGGGCGACGACGTGGAGTTGGAGATCCACCCGTTCGATGAAACGAACACGCGCATTCGCACCGATCGCATTGCCGCACTGGTCGAGGGCGCCGATGCTGGCATGGTGATGCTGGTGGGCGTGCAATCCAATCAGTTTCCCCGAGCGTTGGATATTGCCGCGCCGCTGCGCGAGCGCGGCATCGCCGTGGCCGTCGGCGG
>JBGTDH010001045.1:0-2958 GCA_041748435.1 Pirellulales bacterium | reverse complement strand
ACCGATGTCTTCACCATCCTGACCGTAGACGCGGTCGCCGTCCAAGTCCAAGTCGATGGTCGAACCCGGTCGCTGGATAAACGTGGTGGCGGTGATGCCCTGCGGATCGCGGAAGATCACCGGCGCGTGACTGAACACTGCCTCTTGGGATCGATCGTGCAGGCTGGTGTAGCCCGCCATCCAGCCGCAGTTATCGCGGATGAAGCCGACTTCCGTGCGATTGCCATCGTGGATCTGATCGGTGTAGACGCTGGTGTCGATGGCATTGGTTTCCTGAAAGAACAGGAAGTTCGTCGGTTGGAACACCCGGCGCGTTTCGTTGGGGGAGCCGATAATGGCGACCCGCGGCCGCTGCACGGACCAGGTGAGGTAATCGTGGTTGAAGAAGATTCCCTCCTTCAAGTACGGCCGATCGCTCATGCCGTTGCTCTCCACGGGCGCAAAGAGCTGCAAGTCTTCAATGGTGTTCTCTGTCGGAATTCGAACCTGTGCGCTGGCCGCTGATGCTCCCAGGAGCAACAGCGCGGCGATCAGGGTACAGAGAAGTGGTCTGCGGTGGATCGACATCGTTCGACTCCGCCAGGCAATCGCTGGTGAATAGACGCATTCCCCCCGATGCGGAGAATCTCTGCATGGGCGTTGCCGTTTGTATCGGACTTTCCTTGCGTAGCAGTTGAGTAAAGAAGGCAAGACGTGCCGGAATTGCCGGTTCTACTGCTTGTAAGGGCCGTAACGCGGGAAGGCAGGGCGAATGGAGAGCGCCGTGAGAAGCGACGCGACGCTGCCATTTCTGCTAGGCGCATAAAAAGGCCTCCGCAGGTGGGGCAGGGACCTACGGAGGCGGATGCAACAGCTTGCGCTGCTGACATACTCTCGCGAGTTTAGCCGTTTGCAGTATCAACGCAAGCAGTTTATTGCAGAAATTCTCAGATTCTTCTCTGTTGATGCGTGCCACTTGTTTGCCACCCCTGCGGCGGCTAAAACGCTGTGCGTCCCCATTTTCCAGTCCTTAATTCTAACTGCACGGAAATGCCCAAGATCCTGATGCCCATCGGCGATGCCAGCGAAGTGCTGGACACGTTCTATCCCTACTTCCGCTTGCCCGAGGACGGTTTCGAGGTGGTGGTCTGCGGGCCGGAAGCGCGGCTCTATCATTTGGTGCTGCACGAGATCCCACCGAATGCCAATCCTCCCTGGGACATTACCGAGGAACGCCCCGGCTACCATCTGCAAGCGTCGGTGGCATTCCGTGATGTGAAACCCGAGGAGTACGCCGGGCTGTTCGTCTCTGGCGGCCGCGCCCCGGAATACCTGCGGTACGATCAGGATCTGCTGCGGCTGACGCGGCATTTCTTCCAGGCCAATAAGCCCGTCTGTGTGGTCTGCCATGGCATCGAGATCGTGGTCGCCGCCGATTGCATTCGCGGTCGCACGGTCACCACGGTGGCCAAGTGCGCGCTCGATGCGGAGCAGGGAGGCGCCAAGTACGTGAACCAGCAAACCGTGGTGGATGGCAATCTGGTCACGGGCCGCGTGTGGCAAGACAACACGACGATGGTCAAAGCGTTTATCGATCTGTTGAAAGCTCGCAAGTAAGCGACGACTCTGCTTATCTTGACGCATGGGGCAAGCTTTCTTAACGTCTCCGCCTTCGACCCCCATTGATTCGCGGAGAGCAGGCTATGACGTTGCCCACGGCTGGTGGAGATTCGCACGCTTCCAACTCGGGACCCGTTCCGTTGATCGATGTGCTGCGGCACTACGGTCCGCTGGCAGATCGGCTGCAAGCGGCACTGGCGCGCGTGTGCGCCTCCGGTCATTACATTCTCGGACCGGAAGTCGACCTGCTCGAGAAGGAGCTGGCCGAGTATTGCCAAACATCGCACGCCGTGGCGTGTGCGTCGGGGAGCGATGCCCTGCTGTTAGCCTTGATGGCCTGCAACGTGGGCCAGGGGGACGAGGTCGTTCTTCCCAGCTACACGTTCTTTGCCACGGCTAGCGCGGCCTGGCGTCTGGGTGCCCGGCCCGTGTTCGTCGATATCGAGCCGCAGCACTTCAATCTCGATCCGGAGCTGATCGAGCGCCGCATCACGCCGCGCACCAAGGCGATCATTCCGGTGCATCTGTACGGACAGTGCGCGCAGATGGATGCGATCCTGGACATCGCCAAGAGGCACCGTCTGGCCGTGATTGAAGACGCGGCCCAAGCCATTGGCGCGGAGGACGGCGGACGCCGCGCGGGCTCGATGAGCGACATCGCCTGCCTCAGCTTCTATCCCACCAAGAATCTCGGCGGCATGGGAGATGGCGGGATGATGGTCTGCCAGCGCCCTGAGTTGGCCGAGCGTTTGCGTCTGCTGCGCGGCCACGGCATGCAGCCCCGCTATTATCACAAAGTGGTGGGCATCAACAGCCGCTTGGACGCGCTGCAGGCCGCCATCTTGCGCGTGAAGCTGCCGCACCTGGAGCAATGGACGGCGGCCCGGCAGATCAATGCCCAGCGCTACACGCAGATGTTCGCAGAATGCGGTCTCGATCGCGTACTCGCTCTACCGTCGGAGCGGGCGGAAGGCCGCCACGTGTGGAACCAGTACATCGTGCGCGTGCCCGAGGGACGCCGCGATGCCTTGCGGGAGCATCTGAAGCAATCGCAGATCGGCTCCGAGATTTACTATCCGGTGCCGCTGCACCAGCAAGAGTGCTTCTCCTCGCTCGGTTACAAGACGGGCAGCCTTCCCGAGAGCGAACGTGCCTCGCAGGAGTCTCTGGCCTTGCCGATCTTCCCCGAGCTCACGGCCGAAGAGCAGATCCGTGTGGTCAGCCAGATCGCCGCCTTCTTCGGCATCGCCTCGCCGCCCGCCGAACAGGCCCTGAAAGGCCCCAAGTTCCTGCAACTTGGCCCGCGCGTTTCTCAGCGGTAACTGTTCGTAGTCCCGCCTTCAGGCGGTTCTTCCGGCT
>JBGTDH010001044.1:0-10507 GCA_041748435.1 Pirellulales bacterium | reverse complement strand
CAAAGCGGCGTGGCAATCGGTGAGCCTGTTTAGCGCGAAGCACACCGGCTGCAAGAAGGCCTGTGCCACTGCAAATGGGCCGGCGAAGCCGGAAGAATTGGCCTCCAATCGGGCTCTCGACGAGCTTGGCAAGGAGGAGATGATTCTGGGGGCCGAAGTGGCCGAACGATCGGCGCTGAAGCCGGGCGACCGTGTTCCCGTGTTGGACCTGCGGTTCCTGGTGGTCGCCGTGCTGCCCCGCACGGGCACGGTCGATGACAGCCGGGCCTTCGCCCATCTGCATACCGTCCAGAGGCTCGCCCAGGCCGGCGAAGTGGTCAGCGCGATCGAGGTGCTCGGCTGCTGCGAAGACGCCGCGGGCGACCTCGTTCCCCAGTTGAGCAACTTGCTCCCCGATTGCAAGGTTGTGACGATCTCGCAGATCGTGCAGACGCAAGTCGGCGTGAATCGTCTCATTGCCCGGGCCTCCATCGCGGTTCTATGCGTCTTGGTGCTGTTTGGCGGGGCGAGCGTGCTCAGCACACTTTCCTCGAATGTGCGCGAGCGGCGGCGCGAGATTGGCACGCTCATGGCGCTGGGGGCCACGCCCGGTCTCATCTACCGGATGTTCTTACTCAAAGCCATCTGGGTGGGGCTATTGGGTGGCGTGGCTGGCAGCGTCGGCGGCACCGTGTTGGCCGTCTATCTCGGTCCCGTCTGGGCCGACGTAGACGTTACACCGTTGCCGATGGTGGGCGCCTTGGCCTGCGCGGCCGCCCTCGCCGTGGCGCTCTGTGCCGCTTATTGGCCGGCCCGACAGGCGGCCCGCCTCGATCCTTGCATCTGTTTTCAGGAGGTCTAAGCCATGCTCCGTCTCGAAAATGTCTCCAAAGTCTACGCACGGCGCGGCCGGGAGATCGTCGCGCTGCGAACCGACGCGCTGGAAATCCCCACCGGTGACTATGTGGCCATCGTCGGTCCCAGCGGCTGCGGCAAGACGACGTTGTTGTCGCTCCTGGGGGGCATGCTCGCTCCCAGTTCGGGGCGAGTGTGGTTAGGCGATGCCTCGCTCTACGATTTGTCCGTCACGCAGCGGACCCAATTGCGCCGCGCCCGGATCGGTTTTGTGTTTCAGACGTTCAACCTCGTGCCCTACCTCACCGCAGCCCAGAACGTGATGGTGCCGCTCTTTTTGGCCGGCGCAACAAAGGCCGATCAGCAGGAGCAGTCCGCATCGCTCCTGGCTCGCGTGGGCCTGCAAGACCGCATGGACCATCTGCCGCACGAGCTCAGCATCGGACAGCAGCAGCGCGTGGCGCTGGCGCGCACACTGTCGAACCGTCCTGCGGTCATCCTTGCCGACGAGCCCACGGGCAACCTCGATCCGGAGAGCCGGCAGACGGTGCTGGACTTTTTCGATCAACTGCACACGGAAGGCCACACCATTGTGATGGTCACCCACGATGCGGTGGCCGCAGGCCGCGCCAGCCGCAAACTGGCACTGCACGAAGGGGGCATCACGGAAGTCGCCTCGAATGTTCCCCGTCGCGCAGCATGAACAGGGTATTTCCGCGATTGATTCGTCGCATCCAGGAAGTGAAGCAATATACTGGTGGTGCTACGCCGATAGGTTAGATTAAGTGCGCTCTTGCGCGCCTGAAAAGGTAAGGGAATCCCACCGTGCGGCTCTTCCTTCGGCGGGCGCGGCTCACGCAATAGGGGCCGGGGTCGAAGTGAACTTCGCCCTTGGCCGCTGGGAGACACAATGAAGTCGATTCATGCCGTGTACGAAAACGGGGTTTTTCGCCCGACGGAGCCCGTTGAGCTGCCCGAGGGAACTCCGGTGTCCGTCGAAGCCCTGGACATGCCGCTTGATGCTGCCCAAGCGGCTCGCCAGCGAGTCTATGACATCCTGTCCCGTTCGTATGATGGTGGCGACCCGCGCGCCGCAGAACTTCACAACGAGCATCAGCCGTGAGAACTGTATTCTTGGACACAGTTGGTCTGATCGCGCTTTGGAATAAGAACGACCAGTGGCATGCCGCGGCGACCGCGGCGTTTCGGATGCTCATGCCCGCTGGCGTCCGGTTGATCACCACGTCGTACGTGCTGTTGGAATGCTCCAACGACGCCGCCCGCCGACTGTACCGCAACGAAGTTGTTCAACTACGCGCCGATCTCGGTTCGGCAGGCGATCTATTCGAGCCGACGACCAAAGAGGTCGATCAGGCTTGGTCCGATTACGCTCACGGCCTTGCTGGCACTGCGGGGGTTGTGGATCTGATTTCTTTTGCGGTCATGCGGCGGCTGGGGGTTGTTCAAGCCTTCACCAACGACAATCATTTCACAGTAGCCGGGTTCGAAGTGTTGTTTCAGCGGATCCCGTGAGCAAGCCCTGGAACTCCTGGGGCGGGCCAGGACGCAGCCGACTTCAAAATAGGATGCTGGGGAGATCTCGACCGAGTCCAGCCAGAAAGTTGCTGGCAGCGGCAGCATCGTGCCGATTGTTTAGATCAAGCGCGCTCTCATGCGCCTGGACAGGGAAAGGAATCCCGCCATGCGGTTTGTGGTTCGATCATTGGCTCTGGCCCTGTGCGCGAGCGTCGCCTCGATGGCGCTTGCGCAGCAGCCCGCCGCTTCCAACGAAGTGCGGTGGAAGATCGTTGCGCCGCAGCCGACGATCGAGCCGGCTCCGGAATCGGTGCCCGTCGGCCGGCCGCAGCCGCAGGTGGGGCTGGACCTGGGGCAGTTGGAGCAGATGGCCCTGGCAGGCAATCCGTCGTTGGCGCGGGCGGCGTCTCTGGCCGCGGCCGCGCGAGGCAATTGGGTGCAAGTGGGGCTGCCCCCCAATCCCAACGTCGGCTACGAAGGGCAACAGTTGGGCAGCGGCGGATTGGCCGAGCAGCATGGCGTGCTATTTAAGCAAGAGATTGTGCGCGGCGGAAAGTTGCGGCTCAATCGTGCCGTGGCCAGTCAGGAAGTCGCGCGGGCGGAGTGGGACCTGGCGGCCCAACAGCGCCGCGTGCTCACCGATGTGCGGATTGCCTTCTATCGCGCGCTGTTGGCCCAGCGACAAATCGATGTCACGGCTGAGCTGGTCAACATCGGCCAGCAGGGGCTCAAATCGACGGACGATCTGTTGCGAGCGAAAGAAGGCAGCCGCATTGATGTGCTGCAGGCCCAGGTGGAGTTGGAGAACGCCCGCATTCTGGCGGAGAATGCCCGCAATCGGCATTGGGCCGCCTGGCAGAGCCTCGCCGCGGTGGTCGGTCAGCCGGGTCTTTGTCCGCAGGCGCTGTTGGGCGATGCCTACGCACCGGCGTGTAGTTACGATCCTTGCGAAATGCTGACCCGGCTGCTGGCCACCAGCCCGGAGGTCGCGGCGGCAGGGGCGAATATCGAACGCGCGCGATTCGCTTTGGCCCGCGCCCGCGTGGAGCCCAAGCCCAACGTACACGTGGAGGGCCTGTTCAATTGGCAGGACAATGGCATCGGCGGAAAGCCCGATGCCGGCGTGCAGGTGACGGTGCCCCTGCCGCTGTGGGACAAGAATCAAGGCGCGATCCTTAGAGCCGAGCACGAACTCTCTGCCGCGCAGCAGGCCCTGGCCCAGCTCGAGTTGGATCTGAAATACCGCCTTGCGCCGGTGTTCGAGCGGTACGCCAATGCCCACAACCAGGTAGATCGCTACCGCGCGCGGATTCTTCCTGCCGCGCGGCAATCGCTGGATCTGACGCGTCAGGTGTTTGCGGTAGGGGAAACGAACTATCTGAGCTTGCTCACCGTGCAGCGTACGCTGACGCAGGCCAATCTGAACTATCTGGAAGCCCTGCGTGACCTCCGCACCGCGGAAGCCGAGATCGAAGGCCTGCTCCTCTCCGGAAGTCTGCAAACGCCTTGACGTGTGGCTTGCTCCCCGCTTGCATTTGCCGGATAATGGAACGTGCCAGAAACGCGTTCCCTGCCTGAAATCGCGGCTCCCACCCAGTCCGCCGCCCCTGCCGTGTGATGTGGATGAATCGATCCCCGTGGCTAATCCTGCCGCCTCTGCTGTTG
Organism: Pirellulales bacterium; assembly: GCA_041748435.1. Lineage (GTDB taxonomy): Bacteria > Planctomycetota > Planctomycetia > Pirellulales > JBGTDH01 > JBGTDH01. The sequence continues at coordinate 6,472 of JBGTDH010001044.1, read as the reverse complement.
ATTTGTGCCTTGAGTGGTGTTCTGGCGATTGCCAACGCGGCCGAGCCAGCGAGCAGGCCCAAGGTCGACTATAAATCGCAGATTGCGCCGTTGGTAAAGCAGTTTTGTCACGGATGCCATGGGCCGAAGAAGCAGGAAGGTGAACTGGCCTTGCATAAGTACGGCACTGAAGCCGCACTGCTCAAAGATTCCAAGACGTGGGAACGGGTGCTGGAAATGGTCCAATCGCGGGCCATGCCGCCGGAAGACAAGCCGCAGCCGACCGAGGCGCAGCGGACCCTGCTGGTCGAATGGCTCGATCGCAAGCTGTTCCATTACGATTGCGACGAGGCGGCCGATCCGGGACGTGTCACCATCCGCCGCTTGAACCGCGCCGAGTACAACAACACTATCCGCGATCTGCTGAGGCTGGAGACCAACCCGGCCAAGGATTTTCCCAGCGACGATGTGGGCGAGGGCTTCGACAACATCGGCGATGTGCTCTCCCTGCCGCCGCTGTTGTTGGAGAAGTACATGGATGCCGCCGAGCGACTGGCGGCCCAGGCCATTCACGTCCCCGATCCTGCCAAAGCCCCGCGGCAGCGCAAAGCAGAAGACCGGCTGAGCGTCGAGGAGGGCAAAGTCAGCCTCCGCACCAGCGGCACGTACAGCTTTTCTTCCAACGGCGTTGTGAAGGGCGACTTCGACTTTCACCGCGCGGGCGAGTACGCGCTGCGCCTAAGGGCCGGGGCACGCCAGGCAGGCAACGAGCCGACCCGCATGCAACTGCGTGTGGATGGCGAAACGCTCAAGACGTTCGATGTCACAGCCGGCCGCGATGCGATGCGCTCCTACGAGCATCGGCTGCGGATCGACGCGGGCCAACATGCCGTTTCGGCGGCGTTCATCAACGACGACGGCGACGAGAAGAGCGGCGCCGATCGCACGCTGTATCTGGAGTACATCGAAGTCGTCGGTCCCTTGGATGTGCGGGCGGAGGATTTGCCTTGGGCGCATCGCCAGTTCGTTGTCAGCCAACCGAGCGAAGAGAAGACAGCCCGGCTAGCCGCCGCGGAGTGTTTGCAGCCGCTGGTCGATCGTGCCTTCCGCCGCAAGGCCACCGGCGCAGAAGTCGAGCGTTTTGCCCGTCTCGTCGAGTTTGCCGTCGCTCAAGGCGAGCGTTACGAACGGGCACTGCAAGTGGCCCTCTCCGCAGTGCTGGTTTCGCCCCACTTCCTGTTCCGCGTGGAACGCGATCCCGATCCGAATAATCCGGCCCTGGCTCACGAGCTGAGCCAGTACGAGCTCGCCTCGCGGCTCTCCTATTTTCTGTGGAGCAGCATGCCGGACGAGGCGCTGTTCACGCTGGCCGCAAGCGGCAAGCTCAACGAAGAACGCGTGCTGCGTGAGCAAGTGCGGCGGATGCTGTCCGATCCCAAGGCGCAAGCGCTCGTGGAGAACTTCGGCGGGCAGTGGCTCAATTTGCGCAGCCTCGAGGAAATCTCGCCCGATCCCACGCAGTTCGCCGATTTCGACGCCCGCCTGCGGGACGACATGCGCCGCGAGACCGAGCTGTTCTTCGCGGCTGTGCTGCGCGAGGATCGCAGCATTCAGGATTTTCTCGACGGGGATTTCACTTTCATCAACGCGCGGCTGGCGCAGCACTACGGCTTGAAGAATGTTCGCGGCGACGAGTTTCAACGCGTCTCGCTGGCCGGACAACCGCGGGCCGGCGTAATGACGCAAGCCAGCATTCTCACGCTGACCTCGAATCCGACTCGCACGTCTCCCGTGAAGCGCGGCAAGTGGATTATGGAGAACATCCTCGGCACGCCGCCGCCGGACCCGCCGGCCAATGTGCCGGACCTGGAAGCCACGCAGAAAGCCCGCCCCAACGCTTCCCTGCGGGAGCAATTGGAGGTGCATCGGCAAGACCCGGCGTGCGCCACTTGCCACCGGCAGATGGATGCCCTGGGCTTCGGGTTCGAGAATTTCGACGCCATCGGACGTTGGCGGGACAAGGACGGCAAGCTCAAGATCGACACTTCGGGCGAACTCCCCAGCGGAGAAAAGTTCCAAGGTCCGGTCGATTTGGTTAAGATTCTCAAGGGGCGCAAGGCCGATTTTACCCGCGCCCTGTCCGGCAAGCTGCTGGTTTACGCCTTGGGGCGTGGTTTGCTGCCGCCGGATCGCTGTGCGGTCGATAAGATACAAGAGCAGATGACAAAGCAGGACGATCGCTTTTCCACGCTCGTCACCGAAGTGGTCCTGAGCGAGCCGTTCCGCAAACGCCGAGGCGAAGGAGAAACTCCATGACGCTGCCTTACGCAACTTCCCGCCGCACGTTCCTTAAAGGCGTGGGCGCCGCCGTCAGTCTGCCGTGGCTGGAAGGGTTCACAACGTCGGCCGCGGCTGCCGCCTCGGCTGCTCCGCCCGTGCGGATGGCGTTTCTGTTCGTCCCCAACGGCGTGATCATGCCGTCGTGGACGCCCGAGGGTGACGGCGCCCAGTGGCAGCTTTCGCCCACGCTCTCCCCGCTGGCCGAAGTGAAGAGCCACATCAACGTCTTCTCCGGCCTGGCGCAAGACAACGGCCGCGCCAAGGGAGACGGACCCGGAGATCATGCCCGCAGCGCCGCCAGCTTCCTCACCGGGGCGCATCCGGTGAAGACTTCCGGCGCCAACATTCGCGTGGGCATGTCGGTCGATCAGGTGGCGGCAGAGAAGCTTGGCTCGCGCACGCGGCTGCCTTCGCTGGAGTTGGGCTTGGAGCGCGGCCGCCAGGCCGGCAGTTGCGATTCCGGTTATAGCTGTGCTTACTCCTCGACGATCTCCTGGAAGACCGACACCACGCCGATGGCCAAGGAGATCGATCCGCGGCTCGTTTACGAGCGGCTGTTCGGCGCGAACCTGGAAGAGGCCAAACAAAATGCTCGCCGCGATCTGTACCGCAAGAGCATTCTCGATCTGGTGGCCGAAGACGCCGCCCGTCTGAAGCAGGACCTGGGCCAGACCGATCGCCGCAAGGTCGACGAATACTTCAGCAGCGTGCGCGAGCTGGAGCTGCGCATCGCCCGCTCGAAGCAAGACGCGCAGCGTGAGCGGCCGCAGTTCGATCTGCCGGACGAGCCTTCCCGCGATCTGCGCGAGCAGATCCGCCTGATGTACGACCTGATGACTCTCGCCTTCCAGACCGACACCACGCGCATCATCACGTTCATGCTGGCCAACGAGGGGAGCAACCGCACATACCCGGTCATCGGCGTGAACGATGGGCATCACGAGATCTCCCACCATCGCGACGATAAGGACAAAGTCGGCAAGCTGCAGAAGATCGATCAGTTCCTGATCGGCGAGTTCGCCTACTTCCTCGGCAAGCTGCAAGGCATCAAGGAAGGCGAAGGCACGCTATTGGACAGCTCGATGATTCTCTACGGCAGCGGCATCAGCGATGGCAACCGTCACCGCCACGACCAACTGCCCCTCGTACTGGCCGGCCGCGCGGGCGGCGCGATCCCGACAGGCCGCCATGTGAAGATCGAGGAGGAAACGCCGCTCAACAACCTGTTTCTCTCGATGCTCGACATCGCCGGCGCCGGCCACGGCGTCGATGCGTTGGGCGACAGCACCGGCCGCCTCCCGCAGTTGAACGGCTGAGTGCTCGCCACTTCGTAGCGGAGTTCGTGAGAACTCCGTGCTTACCTGTGCTACCCGTCGGAACTCTCACGAGTTCCGCTACCTCACGGCCGAACGCCGATCCGGATCGCTCGCGAGTCACGCGCGTACTCGATCGCGGTCCTGACATCATCAAGCGGAAACCACCTCGAGACCAGGTCCTTCAGCGGGAACTCCTCGTGGTGCGCGGCCAGAAACTCCACAGCGGCGGCTAGATGCTCGGGCCGATAGTTGTGAACCCCGTGCAGCGCGAGATTTCGCCGCACCACCTGCTCCAACGGTAGCGGCACGGGGGGCGAGGGGAACACCGAGCCGATCAGTACGATCGCGCCGCCCAAACGAACGCTCGGCCAGGCAGCCTCGAAGGCCGTCGAGGATCCCGAGCATTCGAGCATCGCGTCGACTCCATATCCGCCGGTGACCTGCTGAACCAACTCCTTCATCGCATCAGGGGGCGCCGCGTGCGTCGCTCCGAAGGCAAGTGCTTGCTCACGACGCTCAGCATCGACATCAACGGCAATCACCTCGCGGGTGCCTTGAGTCTTAGCCATCGCGCAGGCCGTCAGCCCCAGCATGCCGGCGCCGAGGATCAGCACGCAACGATCTTGCAATCGTCCCGCCGTTTCCAAGCCCGCGGCTACCGTGGCGGTGGCGCAGCTCGCGGGACACGCCACCTCCAACGGCAGATCCTCGGGAAGCCGGACGATGGCCGTGCCCGGCACGAGCAGGCAATGCTCGGCCAGACCGCCCAGCAGTTCGCGGCCTGGTCGCTGCGCCTCATGGCCGTACTTCACAGCGTGGGCGCACTTCTGTGGCAGTCCGCGCTGACAGTAAAAGCACTCCCCGCAACGCGCCACCAGAGACCAGGTGATCCGATCGCCGAGGGACAGCACATTGCCGGCGAGATCGTGCGGCGAGCTGGCATCGCCGCAGGACACAATCTCGCCCACGATCTCATGTCCCAGCACGGTGGGCACCGGCGCTGCGCGGCGGCCTTCCACCGTGTGCAAGTCGCTGCCGCACAGCGTGCAGCCCAGCACGCGCACCAGAACTTCACCACGCGCGGGCTGCGGCGTCGGGAAAGTACACAACTCCAAGGGCTGCGGATGTCCATGAAACACGGCGGCGCGAGAACGCGTCATGCGGGCACACTCGCAATCTCCGCAGAGGCGACGCGCGGGCGGGAGGCAAAGTAGCGCCAACTTCCCAGCAGGCAGGCCAGCGAAACAATCGTGGCGATCCAACACAGCGGCACAAAGAACGGCAGTACGTCGTCGCTGGTCGTGGCGAAGTTCCGAACCACCAGCACGCCCACGTAACCCAGGTATCCGAACGCATCGGCCACATACATCAAGAAGCCCAGATTGCCGCGCTCGCGCGTCATCGCCAGCAACCGCTCGAAGATGGTGGTATGCATGGCCACGTAAGGTAGATAGAGTCCCAGGCCCAGAAGCACCATGAAGGTGAAGCCGTCGATGCGTTGGGCTTGGTTGCCCGCCAGCGCCGCGGCGATCAGCAGGAATCCGCCTGCGCACACCGCCAGCGAAGCAAAGAATGCCCGGCGGTTGTCCAACACGAACACCGACATGCCATTCACGGCCAGCACGCCGAGCGCCACCAGGATCTCCGAATTGGAGAACGTGCTCGGCTGTAGCGTGGTCCCCAACCCTCGCCAGATTTCGGGGGCGAAATCGGCCCGCATGCTGCGTACAATTGTCACCGCGAGGTACATCGTCACCAGCAACGTCAGGCCTAGCGCGTGCCGCGAGAATAGCCCTCGCCGCTCTTCGCGCGTCATCGTCGCTCGCGCGGCGCGGGCTGCTACGTCAACCGCGGCACCGAACCGCCGCTCGAGCCAACGCCCGGCCAAGGCCTCGTGGCGATCGTCAACGCCTTGCTCCGGAGCATCGGCGGGAAGTGCGTGCAGCAGATGTCCCACATCGTGCAACAGGGCGGCGGCAATCAGGCTGGCTGCGGCATCCTCGCGCTCCGCAAACAGCGCCGCTTGCAAGGCATGCTCCTGCTGCGTCACCGCCTCCCCGCCATACTGCGAACCGCCGCGCGCCACGAACAGCCGGCGGACCTCGTCGCAGCGCGTGTCGGCCAGTGGTTTCATCGGCATGCTTGCAAGAGGAGGGGCGGGCGGATATCAAGCGTAGCAATCGATCGGCCACGGAACAACCGCGAGATCCCCATGCCGGCGTCCGCAGAATTTGAGAGTTCCGGCACGTCGCAACACGGGCGGCTGTTTTGGACGGCGTGGTCGATGGTGGCGGCGTTTGGGACGTACTTCTGCATGTACGCGTTTCGCAAGCCGTTCACCGTGGCCACGTATCAAGATGTCACGGCCTGGGGCTGGGATTTCAAGGTGCTGCTCGTCTCGGCACAAGTCATCGGCTACATGCTCTCCAAGTTCATTGGCATCAAAGTGATTGCCGAGATGCCGCCGCAGCGAAGGGCGGTGGGCATTCTCGTGTTGATTCTGTGGGCCGAAGCAGCGCTGGTGCTGTTCGGCCTTACGCCGCGACCCTGGTCGGCCGTGTGGCTGTTTGCCAACGGCTTGCCGCTGGGGATGGTGTTTGGATTGGTGCTGGGATTTCTCGAAGGGCGGCAACTCACAGAGACCATGACGGCCGGTCTGTGCGCCAGCTTTATTCTGGCCGATGGGGTGACTAAATCGGTTGGAGCCTGGCTGCTGGCGCAAGACGTGCCCGAGGCCTGGATGCCCGCGACAGCCGGCTTGCTGTTTCTGCCGCCGTTGGCCCTCGGTGTGGCCATGCTCAAAGCCCTCACGGCTGCCTTCCTGCCGGGCCTCTTCC
>JBGTDH010001043.1:0-3372 GCA_041748435.1 Pirellulales bacterium | reverse complement strand
CTGGCCGAGGTGGCTCGCATCGAGGCGCAGGCCGATGTGGATCGGCTGGTGCATCGCCTGCAATCGGCCCTCGAGATCCGGTCAGGCGATCCACAGCCGTGGCGGGAGGCGCTGGGAGACCTCGTGACGCGCACCGCGCATAGCATCTGGACTCCCGAGGCCCGGCTGCTGTACGACCTGCAGAAAGTGTGCATCGACTACGAGCGGGACATCTACACAGTCGATCTAGTGCAATGGGCCTTGTCCCGGGGCCGCGAGCCGATTCAGCGGCCCCTGCCCAGCCAGCGTGAAGTGATGATGTCCAAGCATCTGCGCAGCGCCACGCGCCGGCTGACGGCCGTTCGCATTCCCGAGGCGCGTCGCAAGAAACTGGCCGAGCTCCTGCGCGTGGCCGCCATTCGCGCCGAAGAGCAGTTGCGGGATCGGTTCCGTCCGCTGATCGCGGCGGCGCTGGATAACGTCGGCCTGAAGCCCGCCAATCTGCCGGAGCGCGTGGCCCAAAAGAAGCTTGTGGAGGAACTCCTGGACCGCGTGGTCGATCGCGGGTTCTTGCGCATGGGCGACTTGCGGGATGCCTTGTCTCGCAACAATCTCAAGCTGCCCGATTTCTCCGGATTGGAAGACTTCCTGCGGGGCGATCAGTTGCTGCGCGTCGATCGGCAGCTGGGCACGCTGCTGGATGGAGTGTATGAGCGGGGCGAGATTTATCTGCGCTGGATGCAGCAGCTTAGCTCGCTGGCCTTTGGCACGCGGGCCGGGCGGTTTCTCTCGCAATACGTGGCGATCCCCTTCGGCGGAGCGTTTGTGTTGCTGGAGTTCGCGCAGCATGTGGCCCTGTGGATTCCAGGGCCGCGCCTGCGCGAGGCCGTTCCGGAGAGCGTGGCGAGGAACGTGCTGGAATCGGCCCATCAGGCGGTGCATGGTCTGGAGTTGAACACGCCGCCCAACATCGTGCTGCTGGGCCTGTTCTTTCTGCTGTTGCTGCATGTGGGGCCGTTTCGCCGCGCGGTGGTGGCGGGGCTTAACGCCGTGGGTCGTATCTTCCGCCGGGCTTGCTTCGACTTTCCGCGCTGGGTTTATGGCCAGCCGTTGGTGCAAGGCATCCTGCACAGCCGGCCGTTTACGCTGGCCATGCGGTTTATCGTCAAGCCGCTGATCTTCACCGCGCTGACCGGGCTGTTCGTGCCGCTTAAGGAGATCAGGCCGATCACGCTGGCGGGCAGCGGAGTGGCAATCTTCCTGGCGATGAACCTGCTGCTGAATTCCCCGTTGGGACGGCAGGTGCAGGAGGTGATCGTCGATTGGCTGGTGCTGGCCTGGCATCGTTTCGGGCTGCGCATTCTGACCGGTTTGTTCTGGCTGGTGCGAGACTTGTTTCGCGGGATTCTGGAAGCGATCGAGCGGCTGCTGTATGCGGTCGATGAGTGGCTGCGGTTCAAAAGCGGCGAAGGACGCATCTCGCTGATCGTAAAAGGCGTGCTGGGTTTGATGTGGTTTTTCGTGACGTACATTGTGAGGTTCTGCGTCAATCTGCTGATCGAGCCGCAGATCAATCCGATCAAGCACTTTCCCGTGGTCACCGTGTCCCACAAGGTGCTGCTGGGTTTCATTCCGCCGCTGGCGGGAGTGCTCTCGTTGACCATGGCGCGGCCGGTGGCGGTGACCGTGGCCACGGTGATTATCACGAGTATTCCCGGCATCTTCGGCTTCCTGGTGTGGGAGCTGAAGGAGAACTGGCGTCTGTACGCCGCGAACCGCAACCGCCATCTGGGGCCCGTGCCCATCGGCCATCATGGCGAAACCCTGGCTCGGCTGCTCAAGCCAGGATTCCATTCCGGCACGGTGCCCAAGCTGTTTGCACGCCTGCGCCGCGCGGAGCGCAAGGCCCGGCTGAGTCAGAACTGGCGGCCCACGCGCAAGCACCGTCGTGCGCTGGAGCAAGTGCAATTAGCCATCGCCCGCTACGTGCAGCGCGAGTTTGTGGAGCTGCTGCATCAGAGCCGCGCCTGGCATGGACCGCGCGTCACGCTGGGGCAGATCGAGATTGCGACCAACCAGGTACACCTGGAATTGCGTTGCTCGGAAATCGACGAACAGAGTCTGTGGATCTCCCTCGCGCAGCGCGGCGGCTGGATCGTAGCGCGGATGGTCCAGCCCGGTTGGTTCGATCGACTGCTGCCGCAACAACGCCGCGTTCTGAACAGTGCCCTGCTCGGCCTCTACACAACGGGCAGCGTGGATGTGGTGAACGAGCAGGTGCTGAGCAAGCTGGGGGCGCCGGCCAGCCTGTCCTTTCAGGAGCGGGGCATCACCGTCCGCACGCGAGATCCCCATGCTTCGACGGTGTTTTACCCGCTCCAATCTCGGCACGCGATCCCGCGCCTCTTGGCTGGCCGCGCAACACAGCTTTGGCCGGAGCTGCGCCGCGAAGATCTGCTGTTCCGCGAGCAGCCGCTGGCCTGGGCCGAATGGATCGCCGCGTGGGAGCACGATGCCCACGGTCACGGCCAACCCCGCGACCTCTTCGCCGCCCACTGCGTTGTCCCCAGCCCACGCGGTTGATGCCGCCGTGCGTGCAGAGACGCTACAGCGCGGCCCGATAGATGGCTTCGATCTCCTCAACGCTCGGCGTGCGAGGGTTCACGCGCAAGATGCGCTTGATCGAAAACGCCTTCTGTGCAAAGCCGGGCAGGTGCGATTGGTCCACCCCCAGGTCCCGCAGGCGTTGCGGAATGCCGATGTCGTGTTTCAATTGCTCGATGGCCGAGATGGCCGCGTCCGCGGCTTGCTCGTCGCTCAGGCCCGTGGTGCTCTGTCCCAACAGGCGGGCGATGGCCGCGAACTCCCGCACGCGCGGCGGCAAGTTGTAGCGCATCACAAACGGGAGCAGCAGCCCGTTGCCCGCCCCGTGGGAGCAGTGCGTGGCGCCGCCGACGGGATACTCCATGGCATGCACCAGGGCCACGCCGGTGTTGGAGAAGGCCAGCCCGGCCAACGTCGCGCCTAAAGACATCCCCTCGCGGGCCGCGAGATTGTTCGGCTCGCGCACCGCATTCAACAGATGTTGTCCAATCAAATGGATCGCCTTCTCGGCCAGGCAGTCTGCCAGCGGATGCCGCCCTTGATAAACAGTCCGCTCGCCCGCGGGCAGCGGGAATGTGGCGTTGTCGATGGCCGTGTAAGCTTCGATCGCATGCGTGAGGGCATCGATCCCACTATCGGCGGTGACCTTCGGCGGGCAGGTGAGCGTCAGTTGGGGATCGACCACGGCCAACCGCGGCCGCAGGTAGTTGCTTAGCACGCCCACTTTCATCTGATTGGCCGTATCGGTGAGCACGCTGGCGGCCGTGACCTCCGAGCCCGTGCCCGACG
>JBGTDH010001042.1:0-4017 GCA_041748435.1 Pirellulales bacterium | reverse complement strand
TGGGGCCATACATCATCGCCGTTTCTTGCGAGCTGATTCCCTTTGCCGCTTCTCCGCGTCGGGTTAGCAAGTCGACCCTTTACAGCACGGCCTTGTAACGGGGCCGGCTGCTGGTGCATTGCTGACGGTCGACAAACTGGTCGTCGGGGCCGTACATGTTTGCGGTCTGGTTGCACCAGCAATAGCCGTCGCTATGGCCATCGCCGTCGTCGGCCGGGTCCATCTGGCCGGTGACAAACATTCCCTTCGAGCGAAGGTCCACGCACTGCGGCGCTCGGAGCACGTTCAGATCATGTACGTTCAGATCATCGGGCATCTTAAAAACCTCCCGTTTCCAGGCCGGCGGCCAGCAGGATGGCTCGCTTCACGGCGACGCGGGCCAGTTGCACCTTGTAACCATTTTCCGACAGCGGCGTGGCGCGGGCCACGGCGGCATCGCCGGCGCGTTCGGCCGTTTCGTGCGTGACGTACTGACCAAGGATAGCCCGTGCGGCCTCGGGGGACACCCAAGGCGTGGGGGCCACGTGCCCAAGCACGATGTTGGCCTCTTGCACCAGGCCACCGCTAAGCCGCAAGGCGGCGGCGGCGGCGGCGAGGGGCGCATCGGGCCCTTCGCCTTGACGCACCTCGTAGGTGGCGCTGGCGCGACCTTCGGCCGGAGAGAGCAGAATGTGGGTCAGGAGCTGATTAGGCTCCAACACCGTTTCCCGCTGCTGCTCGTCCTTGGGCGTGCGATAGAAAAACTCCAGCGGCAGGAAGCTTTCATCCTGCTCGCCGGGGCCGATCACACGCACGCGGGCTTCCAGCGCAATGAGCGCCGGGGCCAAGCGCGAAGGATGCACAAACCGCGCCGGGCCGTTGTTGCCAAAGATGGCGTGGTACTTATTGCGACCCTCGCTCACCAGGCGGCCATTTTTGGCCAAGAGGCCCTGACCGTTGCGATAGTACCAGCAGTCTGGACGACGGCAGAGTTCGCCTCCGATCGTGCCTTGGCTCTGCAACTCCTGGCTGCTGATGCCGGAGATGGCTTGCTTAAGCGCTGGATACTGGTCCAACTCCGGCGCAGCCAGCAAGTCGTCCAGCGTGGTGGTCGCGCCGATCATTACGCCGGTGCTGTCGGCCGAGACGCCGCGCAGGGAGGCCACTTCCTTGATGTTCACCACGCGCTCCGGCGTGGAGATCATCTTCTGCATCAAGACCAACAGGTCGGTCCCGCCGGCCAGCACTTCCGTCTGACCCCAGCGGTTGGAGAGGAGGCCCAACACCTCCGCCTCTTCCCGGGGTGAAGCATATTCAAAGGCTTTCATGGGTTGGTACCTCAGGCTTTCTTGTTAGCGGCGATGGCGGCGAGCACGCGATCGGCCGTGGCGGGCAATACGGGAACGCGGAAACCCAGGGCGTTGCAAATGGCGTTGGAGATAGCGCCCGCCGGAGCGATGGCCGGAGGTTCGCCCAGTCCCACCACGCCGCGGTTGTACTCGTCGGCCGGTTCGTACAGCTCGACGACAATCTCGCCGATATCGCCCAGGCGCGGGAGCTTGTAATTGTCGAGGTCTGCGTTGAGGAAGGCGCCGGTCTTGGGATCGGCGATGATTTCCTCGAACAGGCCGGCGGCAATGCCCATGATCACGGCGCCGTAGATCTGGCTCTCCGCCGTCTGCCGGTTGATGATCAGGCCCATGTCCTGCACGGCGACGAATTTCTTCATCTTCACGACGCCGGTTTCCCGATCCACTTCCACTTCGGCCATTTGCACGCCGGCCACTTGAGAGCTGGAGAGGTTGGTCTGCGTCTTGCCGCGCTCGAACTTGCCTTCCACTTCCAGGGCGTTCATGCCCAACAGGCTGCAGGCCTCTTTCCAAGAGAGGCTCTTCTTGCCGTCCTTGGACTGAATCTTGCCCCCCTTAGCCTCCAGATCGGCCATCGCCACGTTGAGCTTGGGGGCCACCAACTCCAGAATCTTCTCGAGTGCATCTTGCGACGCGCGGCGATTCGATTCGCTCACGCCGCCGATGGTGGTGCTGCCGCCGGAAGGTCCGCTGGCCGGATACTTCGAGCTGCCGATGTTCACCTTCACGGCTTCCAGCGGCAGGCCGAAGGTTTCGGCCACCACCATGCCGATGCAGGTTCGCGTGCCGGTGCCGATGTCCTGGCTGGCCAGGAATGTCTCGACGCCGCCGTCGGGATGCACTTTCACGCGGCACATGGAGTTATGTCCGCCGCCGCCCCAGGTGTGAATGGCCATGCCCAGGCCGCTCACCTTGGCGCCGTTGGCTTTGCCCTTGCCATGCGGATGCCACTTGGCGTTCCAGTCCATCAGCTTCGCCGCCACCTTCATCTGCGCCTCGTACACCGGGGCTTTGGCGCCGGTGGTCTTGAGGTTGCGGAGGAAGACATCGTAGCTGTTCAGACCCAGCTTGGCGGCGATATCATCGTAGGCCACCTGCGTGATGGCGCAGCCTTGCGGATGATTGGGCGCCCGCCAGGCCCGCGCCGGCGCGATGTTGGTCTTGATCGTCGTCTGCTTTCTTCGCCGGTTGGGCGGATTGAAAACATACGGGATCACGGCCTGGCTCACGCCGCCGCCGCCGTCGCCGCTGGTGCCCCAGTGATGGGAATCCCAGACTTTGACGACGCCGTCCTTGTCGGCCCCGATCTTCACGTTGATAAAGCCGCTCGGACGATTGCCGGCGTTCTGCAACTCTTGCTCGCGCGTGAGCATCAGCCGCACCGGGCGGCCCGTCTCCTTGGCGATCCGAGCGCACACCACGCCCCAGGTATCGGCGGCGAACTTGCTGCCGAATCCGCCTCCCATGTAATCGCAATGCACGGTTACATCGTTGGCCGTGATGCCCAACGGCTGCGCGAACTGTCCGCCCGTCCCCGCCACGTTTTGCGTGGAGAGATGGGCCGTGAGCTTGCCGCCGTCCCATTCGCACGTAGAACCGTGCGGCTCCAGGCACATGTGGGTAATCATCTTGATGCCGTAGCGGGCTTCCACCACGGCGGCGCATTCGCCGAACAACTTTTCGAACGCGGCGTCGGTCTTGTCTTCATCGACCTCCACTTCGAGCTGCGTGTTCTGGCCGCCGGAGCCGGTTCGTCCCGCAGCTTCCGCTGCCTTGAGGTCTTCTTCGTTGACGAAGACGTCCAGTTGCTCGTAATCCACCTTGATGGCCTTGAGGCCCTCGGCGGCGGCGCCCTCGGTTTCGGCGGCGACGACGGCAATCAGATCCCCCTGCCAGCGAATCTCGTTGCCCACCTGCTTGACAAGTTGCACGTTCACCACGCCCGGAGTGGCGATGGCCGGCGTCACATCGATCGATTTGATCGTGCAGTGCGCATGCGGACAACTGAGCGCCCGGCCCACGAGCGTCTTGGGCGGGTTCGTGTCGTAGGCGTACTTCGCCGTGCCGGCGGCTTTCTCCACGCCGTCCGTGCGATCGACGCGCGTGCCAATGAGCGCGGCTTTGCCCTGTGCGGGCCAATTGTACTCAGCCATTAGCGCCTCCTTTCACGACCTCGAGGGCCGCTTGAATAACATTGGCGTAGGTGCCGCAGCGGCAGAGGTTGCCGTTGAGGCCCTGGCGAATCTGCGCCTCGGTTGCCTTGGGATTGGCGTTCAGGAACGATCGCACGGCCACCACAAAGCCGGGCGTGCAGAAGCCGCACTGCATGCCATCGTTATGCACAAAGGCGGTGATGACGGGATCGGGCTTATCACCCACTCCCTGCGGCCCGAGACTCTCCACGGTCACAATCTTCTTGCCTTTGCAATCCAGGGCCAGCATGTTGCCGGCACTGGCGGGCTTGCCATCGATGAGCACCGTGCTGCCGCCGTGCCCCGAAACATCGCTGACGGGCTTGGCGCCGGTGAGATTGAGCTGATAGCGAAGCGCCTCCAGCAGCGTCATCCGCGGCTCGACGGAGACCTGATGATCTATGCCGTTGACGTTGAGCGTGAGCGCCGTCTTCGCGCGGGCGGCCACGGTGGCCTGACCTTGCGCCTCTGCCGTT
>JBGTDH010001041.1:0-3056 GCA_041748435.1 Pirellulales bacterium | reverse complement strand
GAACATGACGAAGAAATCCAACGGATCGCTGAGCGTGAGCCGATGCAGATTCCACGCGCCCCACAGCTTGGGCGCCAGCACGCGCTCGAAGCGCGCCCAATCGAGCTGCGAGAGAATGCCATCGTCCAACAGGCCCGCGGTGTGAATGATGCCCCGCAACGGCGGCAGGGACTGGCGGATGTCGGCCAGCACGCGGGCCAGCTCGTCTTCGCGCGAGACATCCACGCTCAGGCAATGGACCTTGGCGCCGGCGGCCTCCAGTTCTTCGATGGCGGCAATTTGGGAACGTGTGCGTCCCTCCGCGGTGGACCACTGCGAGCGAGGCGGCAACGGCGAGCGTTGCAACAGCACAAGCTGCCGGGCGCCGCTTTGCACCAGCCAACGCGCCACGACCGTGCCCAGGCCGCCGAGTCCGCCGGTGAGCAGGTAGCTCCCCTCGGGAATGATTGAAATGGGATGGCTGTTACGCGGCAGATCGGGTTCTTGATGCAATCGCCCCACGCGCCGCTGGCTCCCCTGGCGGACGATTTGATCTTCGCCGTCGGGATGCAGCAGTTCTTCCACCAATTGCAGAGCCGCGTCTCGGCTGGTGCTTTTGAGCTCCAGATCGATCAGGCCTCCCCACAATGCCGGTTGCTCCAAGGCGATGGTACGGCCCAAGCCCCAGAGCGGCCCTTGGGCCAGGGCAGGCGTTGATTCGATATCCAAGGGTTGCGCGCCGCGTGTGACAATCCAGACGCGCGGCGAAGTGGGCCACGCCACACTGGAGGTGGCCTGCACGAGATGCAGCAAGCTGCCGCACGCCAGAGCCTGATCTGCCTGCAAAGAGTGCAACGTCGTGCGCGGCGTGGGAGTGACATCCAGCCCCCACAGATGAATCAGACCGCGGCACTCCGGCAGATCGGGCGTCAGGGCATCGGCCAGCAACTCGCGAAAATCTTCGGGCCGCGCGGGATTAACTTGAAATTGCTCTGCATGCACGCACTGATACGTGGCGCCGCGCGAGACGAGCAGGCACTTCTCGCCTTGCTCGCGAAGCAGGTTGGCCACTTCCTGGCCCACGCCCCCTTGATCGGCCAGAATCAGCCAGGCGCCCGGCTTGCGCGCCGCGCCGTTGGATGTCGGCAACAGCTTCGATTGCCATTGCAGGGAAACGAGCGATTTGGCCAACTCCACGCGCTCCGGCGTTGGGGCTGCAGGCTCGTCGACGACGCTTCCGCCGCTGCGCGCCAGCACCTGGGCGTAGGGAGTCTGCGCGGCAAGTTTCTCGCGATTGATGCGGGTAATCTCTTCCCGCGTCTGATAACGATCTTTCTGGATGGTGAACAGCGTGTAGCTGGCCAGCTTGCGGCGGAATAGTTTTCCCAAGCCGTCGTAACTGCCGAAGTGGCCGCGCACGTCGCCGTGCTGACCCATCTGCCGGCCAAGATAGGTGAGATTGGCTTCCGCGTTGGGGTCTTCCAGAAAGTTGGCCATCTCCTGGCTCACATCCACGCACTCCACCACACGCAGCTTGTAGGCAGACAGCAGCTCCGTCCATTGCTGCGGTGTGATGATGAACGAGTTGGTCTGGGCATGATCGATGCCCGAGACCGTGAGGGCCACGAAATCGGCCAGCACGATAAAGCCACTGTCGTTCAAATGGCGATCGATGTGGGCAAACAGCTTGTGCTTGTCTTGAATGTAGTGGGCCACCTCGAAGCCGAACACCAGGTCATATTGACCGGGAAACTCGTCCTTGGCGCTGTCGCGTTGATAGATGGCGGCCCGATCTTGCATGCCCTTGGACGCAATCTTGCGGTTGCCAATCTCGGCCTGTTTGGGAGAGAGCGTGTAGCCGTCTGCCCGCAGGTGGCGATGTTGCTCGGCCAGATGGATCAGATCGGAGCCGTAGCCGCAGCCGAAGTCGAGCATGCCGCGCACGGCGGAGAGATCGATGCCGCGGAACAGCACCTCGCGCAACTGCTTCTGGGCGGTCCTGGTGCGCTCCACGTCTTCCGCATGGCGCTGCGGATCGTAGAAGGCCAGCAGCCAGGAGAATCCCGGCACGCGCTCCAGAAACGGGGCGAAGGTGAGGAAGCTGTCCGGCTCTTCCTGCTCCGGCATGCTCGACACGCGATCGTAAAACTCTCCGATCACGCTGCGAGCGCGATCGGCGCCGTTAGCGCCGTTGGTCGCCGCATGTCCGTTGACGGCCGGCTTGGGTGACGCCGCAGGAGCACAAGCATCGGCACTGAGCCAGTAGCGTTTGCGCTGCCAGGCGTAGTTGGGGAGCTGCATGCACCGGCCGCCTTGCGGATGCAACGCGTTGAAATCGACTTCGCAACCGGCTACGAACAACGCCCCGATGGCACGCAACAGGCTCGCCCGCTCGTCCTGACCTTGCCGCAACGAGGCAATTACGGCGGCCGAGAGATCACGACTCTGAATGCACTGAGACAACGGCGTGGCCAGCACGGGCTGCGGCCCAATTTCCAGGAACACCTGACAGCCATCGTCCAGCATCGCGCCGATCGCGGAGGCAAACTGCACGGGCTGCCGCATGTTGCGGCCCCAATAGGCTGCGTCCAACTGCTCGCCGCGGATTGCGCCGCCCGTGACCGTGGAGTAGAGCGAGACGCCGGCGGCCTGCGGTTGAAGCGAACGCAGCGCGTCGCTCAGCTCCGGCAGGAACGGCTCCATTTGCTTTGTGTGGAAGGCGTAGTTTACGCCGAGATCGCGGCAAAAAACGCCCCGCGCGGTGAGCGATTGGAGCACTTCCGCCAAGGCGGCGGCTTCGCCGGAGAGCACCGTCGAGGCGGGGCCGTTGATCGACGCCACCGCCAATCTTCCAGCGTACCGAGCGATCGCTTGCTCGGCTTCCGTGGCGGACAGTCCGACCGCCGCCATCCGCCCCTGTCCCGTGGCGCGCTGCATTAAGCGGGCGCGATGCAACACGACGCTGAGCGCTTGTTCCAAACTCAATGCGCCCGCGGCGTACGCGGCGGCGACTTCGCCGGCGCTGTGCCCCACCACGGCATCGGGCACGATCCCGCGCGAGCGATACATTTCCACGA
>JBGTDH010001040.1:0-2665 GCA_041748435.1 Pirellulales bacterium | reverse complement strand
GGCCAGGGCGGCCAGCATGGCGGTTGCCATCTCGTCGGGGAGCGGGGCGATCAGGGCGAAATCGGCGTCGCTGCCGGCGTCGTTGCCGCCGCTGCCGACTTCGGCGAAGACATTCTTCACCGCTTCCACCAGGCTCTCGGGGTTATCGGCCCGGCGGTAACTATGCACATGCGTTGCCAGAGACAGATCGGCGGGCATGTCGACGCCGATCACATCGACCGTCACGCCGCGCGACAAAACATCCGGCAGATACTTGTCGACCAAGGTCTGATCGGTAGCCTTGCCGTCGGTCACCACCAGCAGCCGATACGTGCCGAAGCCATGCTGGCCGCGGCGCTGTTTGAGCAACGCATCGGTCCCTTTCTTTAAGTACGCGCCTAGGGGAGTGCCGCCATTGGGTTGCGGCGCGTTCACCGCCTTGGCCACCGCGATGGGATCGACCGGCTTGAGCGGATAGATCCAATCGCTCTGCACCTTGTCGGACTTGAAGATCAGGATGCCCACATTGGTCGTGGGCGGCAGGCTTTGCAAAACGGTGAGCAGGGCCTCTTTGGCCGCTTGCATCCGCGTCTTGTTCGACTGGGGCATCTTCTCGCGCATCGAGCCCGAGGTGTCCATCACCACGATGATGTTGTCCTGATCGGTTCCGGAGGCTGCTGGCTGCGACCTGGCGATCGAGGGCATCACCAGGCAGAGCATCAATGCGACTGCCCGCGGAAGATCGTTCATAGAGTGCCGCTCCTGTTCTGCTCTCTTAGAAATCAAAGTCGGACGCTTTGGCCGCTTCCGCCGAGACGCGCATCAGCCGGAACTCCACGCGCATGTTCTCCTTGGCCTCTTCCAGGCTCCGCGGCTTGGCAATCACCGGGCGCGAGATGCCGATGCCCGTGGGCGCAATCTGCGCCGGATCGAGCAGGTACTGCTTCTGCTTGGCGAAGCCGACGATGGCGTCCTTGACCGATTCGGCCCGTTCCTTGGAGAGATTCAAGGCCGCGGTCATCGTGGCGCGCGGGTCGGGTTTCGTGCCGGAGAACGAGCCTCGCTCGATGAGCTGCACGATCTGCTCGGTCTTCGTCAGATCCAGCGGCTGCTGATTGAGAAAGTACCGCACGCCTCCCACGCCCTCCACGCGCGTGAGGATGCCCTTGCCCAGCCCCCCTTTCACCAGGTCGCCCAGCGTAGCGGTCGGATCGCTGTGACCCACCACCACCACCACCGCGTTGCGGAAGCGGGCCGCCTGATCGACCACTTGCTGGAACTGCGGACCATACACCTCCGCCTTGAACTCGTGCTGGTTGGGCTCGAAGTGAATGGCGAACGAATAGATGGCATCGCCGGTCGTGACTTTATCCGGATCGATGAACGTGTCTTTGTTGCTCTCCGCCGAGAAGCGGCTGAGGTCCAACTCCGTGTTCGTGAGCTTGCCCAACGTGGCGATCTTCTCGTATTCCAACTTGGGCGAGAAGAACGCGGCCCGCACCTTGGCGTAGCCTTGATTGACGGCCAGATCGAGAGCGGCCTTCTCCTTCTCGGCGAAGCCCACGCGGTTGCCGGCGACTTCGAAGAACAGCTTGTTGCCGGGCAGGAACACGAACTCGGCATCGGCGATCAGGCCGTCGGCATCGACCTCCAGCGTGGGCAACACCTCTTTGCCGTAGATATCCTGTGCCAGCTTGAGCACGGCCATGTAGCGGGGGCTGGCTTTCTTGTCGAGAAATTCCTTCCGCATGGCGGCCACTTCTTCGCACGCCTTGAGGTAGGAGGCCACGAACTTGTCGATCAGAGGCTTGTTCGCATCGTAAAAGTCTTTGCGGCAGGCGTAGACATCGGCCACGGCGCGGTTCATCTCTGCCGTCGAGACCACCACGGCGGCCCCTTTGACGGTCCCCTCCGCGCCGCTGCCTGTCTGGTCGAGGCCGCCGGTGAGGCCGATCATGTCGGGGCTGATGACCATGCTGGCGGCGATGCTGGCGTCTTTGCGAAAAGCAGCCGCCGGGCCTTTGTCCCCCGTCAGCTCGTCGACCCACACGGGCGTAATGTCTTTCCAGGTGAGCGTGGCAGTGGTCAGAATCTCATCGAGCAATCCGACATGCGGCCCGCCGCGTTGCAGCACCACTTTCTTGCCTTTAAGCTCGTTAAGCTTCACGCCGCCGCGCCCTACCATGTGATCTCCCTGGGACCAGGTGAGTTGCAAAAACACGACGGGCTTGGTGCCGGCGTTGCCGCCGATCACCTCGCTGGCCAAGCCCAGCATGCCGGTCGTGCCACGCAGAAAGGGCGTTTTTCCCGAGAGGTAGTTCTTTACCTGACCCACGAAATTGTCCCCCGCCACGAGCTTGAAGTTCAGGCCTTGCTGTTGAAACAGCGAGCCGGCCTTGGTCGTCAATCCGCCGTTGGCGTAGAACGTGGGCACATCTCCGCCCCACGTAAGGTAGGGCACTTCCAACGGCGCGGTTTGCTTGACCGGCGCGACGGGCACATTGCCCACGAGCTTGGAGAACGTCTCCTGTGCCTGCGCCTCCAGGGCGCCCAGCGCCACGAGCAGGAGAGTTGAGAGCAACGTCAGGCGACGCATAAGCCGCTCCTTTGGTGCAAGTGGGAACAGGGACGCCTTGTGCAATCGCGACGGCAACGGACGCGCCGCGATCTTACCGTACAACTACCA
>JBGTDH010001039.1:0-2489 GCA_041748435.1 Pirellulales bacterium | reverse complement strand
AGTGCGATTCACCAACACCGGCAAGAAAGCCTACGCGCGGGCCGAGATGCATCTTGTCTATCGCCTGCCCCAACGCGATGCCACGCAGATTACGTATGCCTGGACCGATGCTGCTGGCGCTCAGACGCACACCCAAACCGTGCCCGCGGGCGCCGTTGTGCCGCACACGTTCCGTGTTCCCACCGCGGCCAATGTTCGTTCGCGTTGGGTCGAGCTACGGCCGCAACGCGGCGAGGCGAGTCGTTAAATACTCGCGCAGGAACGCCCACGCTTGATGCTCCGCGGGACCGCCGGTTTTTTGGACCAGCACGAACAGCCGCTCCATTTCTGACTGAATCTGCTCGGCGGGCAGCATGCCGACACGCGTGGCCAGAATGGCGGCCTCTAACACGGCGTGCTTGCCGCGATTGAAACCGAAGAAATCCCGTTGCCGGCCGCTAGCGACCACGTCGGCCACGATCTGCGTTCGCTCCTGGCGATCGTCCAACGCTCGCACCCGAAAGGCGTACCAGCGGCAAGCGTCGGCCAGGAGATAGCCTGTAATCTCCGGCGCGGGCCGCAGCGCGGGCAGAGGGTCAGGCGTACCAACGGCAGCCTGCGCCAGCAACAACACATCGTCGGTTACATGGAATACGCCTTCGCCGTGGCGTTTAAGATTCTGGTACGTGGTCGAAGTGCGATAAGGACGCAACACCAGCTCGTGCATCGATTCGTCGACGATCGGGCCCATCGGCGCGATATTTACGCCGCCGTCGGGACCGAGCGTGGTGACGATGCCTTCCAGGATCATGAGAGGGGACAGGGAACAGGGAACAGGGGACAGTCAGAAGGTGACGGGGGTTTCAGGTAGTGATCGAGGGGGTGGGTGAGCGTCGTGCAGCTCCCCGCTCAGGTGCGCGGGATCGAGCAGCGGGACGATGTTTGCCATGTGCAGGAAGTTAGCCAGAAGGCGGTAGCCATGGTCGGTCAGGATCGACTCGGGATGGAACTGCACGCCGACCACCGGATGCGCGCGATGCTCGATCGCCATCACCACGCCCTCTACGGTGCGGGCCGTCACCGACAAACACTCCGGCAACGTGCCTTCCTCAACAATCAAAGAATGATAGCGGCAGACTGCCAGGGGATTGGGCAACTCTGCAAAGACTGCTCTGCCGTGATGATAGGCCGCCGACGTGCGGCCATGCATCGGCTCTGCGGCACGAATCACGCGGCCACCGAGCGCGGCGGCGATGGCCTGATGGCCAAGGCACACGCCCAAGATGGGGAACTGCTTGTGCAGATCGCGAACTAAGTCAACCGAGCAACCTGCTTGTTCCGGCGCGCACGGACCCGGAGAGAGTACGATTGCCCGAGGCCGCATACGACGCACCCCGGCAGTGTTGATGGCATCGTTGCGCACCACTACCGTCTCCTGACCGAGCCGCTGAAAGTAGCGGGCCAGGTTAAACACAAAGCTATCGTAGTTGTCGATCAGCAAGATCACGGATCGGATCGACGTTTCCGGGGAGCGAACCTTTCGAGCAGCGCACCGCTCCAGCATATCAAACGAGCTTGGGGCCGGACGTGCTTTTTTCCGGAGCAGGGTGTTGCACTTTCTCCGGGCAAACTGACGATTTGGCAGCCGGCACACTAAGCGTTTCGTGATGTAGTAATCTCAAGCAGCATGGCGGCTTACGGAGTTTTGTCGTCCTCGGGCCAAGTTTGTGGCATTGCGATTGCACGTGCCACGCAGCGTCACTCAAAAGGCGGAGCCATCATTCGCGTGGGCAAGATGCCAGTTTGTTACGCCGCGATGAACGAAGAAATGGCTTGGTGACCGAATGCAAAAACTCAGGACCAAGCCATGTTCGATGAATTCGCGTTGCAACTGCCGGCGGAGAGCGTGCTCTCGCGGCAGTGGAATAATTTCGTGGTCGATTGTGTGCGTCGCGAGCCGGTTACCGCCCTGCGCCGAGCCTTGTTCGTGGTCGGGTGGTTGTTCATCGGGGCGGTCTCGGTCTACGACGCGTGGCTAGTCAAGCTTTATCAAGTTTGCATTCTGGAGGTGGAACTCAACCCCATCGCATGGTACATCATCAAGACGGGCGGCAACGATGTCACCGGATTTCTGGTGGCCAAGGCGCTGAGTACTGCGGTGGTGCTGGTAATTCTGACCGCGCTTTACCTGCATCTGCCGCGGTTGGCATTTCCCGTGATCACCGCGGTCTCGGCATTTCAGATGTCGCTCTTATTGTTCTTGAGTCTGGCGTAGGCGGAAACGGTTCTTGTGCGAACGTAACGGAGGCGGACATGACGGGAACATTCTTCTCCCTGGCACGACATTGCTCACCCTTGCAGGCCTTACAGCAGCAAGTGCGCCGCGAGGTGGGGCAACGCATCGATTGGTTGCGAATCTACATCGTCAACGAGGAGGAAATCCTCCTGGGCGGCACCTGCTCCAGTCCTCAGACGCGGCGTCGCGTGGCCGAGGCTGTGAAGGCAGCCGC
>JBGTDH010001038.1:0-1753 GCA_041748435.1 Pirellulales bacterium | reverse complement strand
GGGATTAAAGTCCGGCTCGTGATCGACCCTATCGCGATAATCGGGGTTGATGGCGAAGGCCTGCGACAGGCACTCCAAGGCTCGCTCCTTGTTGTGAGCCAGGCTCCAGTAACAGGCCAGATTATAAAAGACGATGCCGTTGCCATCGCCTGCTTCCAGGGCGTGGTCCAAGGCTTCGATCGCCAGTTCCAACTGTCCGCTGCGCTTGTAGCACCAGCCCAGTGCCAGCCAGATGTGGATATTGCCCGAATCGATCTCCGCGGCCGACTTCAGCGGCTCAATGGCCTCGCGGTAGCGTTCCAGAGTCCGCAGCGACTCTCCCTTAAGATACAGGGCGTGGCTGCGCAGGGGGCCGGCCTCTCCCATCCGATCCAGCGCGGACAAGGCCAAGGGTATGGCCAAACGGCGGGCCACCGTGGTATCGAATTCCTCGGAAAACAGCATGGCGAGTTCGAGGTAGCCCTCGGCCTCGCGAAGAATCTGCTGCAGGCGTATCCGCTCACTGCTTAACACGGCCGCAACTCCGATCTGTGGCGCCCGTTGCACTAGAATCCACCTCCTGCGTGACGTTCCTACTGTCATTCTAACTACGACGCCACGGAAGCCAATCGGCTGTTTGCCAACTTCGATCACAATTTTAGAAACAGGCGCCGCCAACGCCAGTCGCGAAGAGTTTTCCAGCCACGAACAGCCCTGACGCCAGGGTAATTTGGTTCGGCCCTGCAGCCGTACTCACGGTTTGGTCACGGCGCCGTCCTGACGGCGGAGCTCGCCCCAGCGCATGTCGAAGCTGGGGTCGTCCTGGATCGGAAACTTTGCGGCAAGCTGCTCGTTGAGGTCGATGCCCAAGCCGGGGCGATCGTTGGACCACAGGTAGCCTTCCCGCAACTCCGGGCAGCCGGGGAACACGTCCTGCTCCGCCTGCGTGAAAGCGCGGGCTTCCTGCACGCCGAAGTTGGGTGTCGCCAGATCCAGATGCACGTTGGCGGCATGGCCCACGGGCGATACATCGCCCGGGCCGTGCCAGGCAGTGCGCACGGCAAAGAACTCGCACAGCGCGGCAATCTTGCGGGCCATCGTCAGCCCGCCCACCTGCGAGATGTGGATGCGAATGAAATCGATCAGACGGCCGGAGATCAGCGGCACGAACTCGTTGGGATTGTTGAACAACTCCCCCATCGCAATCGGCGTGGCGGTCTGCTGCCGCAAGTGGGTGAAGTAGCCCACGTCTTCCGGACTGAAGGGATCTTCCAGAAAGAACAGCCGATAGGGCTCGACATCCTTGCACATCTTCATGGCCAGAATCGGGGGGACACGCTCGTGAACATCGTGCAGCAGCTCCACCTCGTCTCCCAGCTTCTTCCGCAAATGCTCGAACAGCCGCGGCACGGCGCGGGCATAGGGGGCCGGCTCCCAGACGACGGTGCGCCGATTCAGGGGAACCTTCTCATCGGCCGGCGGCGCGCCGCCCACCCCATAGGTCGAGAGGCCCGGCACGGCGACCTGCGTGCGGATGTTGCGATAGCCCCGTTCGCGCGCCGCCCGTGCTGACTTCTCCGCCTCTTCCAAGGTGCGCCCGCTGGTGTGGGCATAAGTCTCGACGAACTCCCGGCACTTGCCGCCCAGCAGCTGATAGACCGGCAACCCCGCCCGCTTGCCCAGAATGTCCCACAAAGCCATGTCCACGCCGCTCAGCGCGTTGCCCAGCACCGGGCCGTTGCGCCAGTACGAGCTGACAAATGACGACTGGTAA
>JBGTDH010001037.1:0-7912 GCA_041748435.1 Pirellulales bacterium | reverse complement strand
CCAGCTCGGAGAGCCGCAGCGCCAGATCATGATCTTGCGAGCCTTCGAAGCCCACGCGCAAGCCGCCGGCACGCCGGATCAACTCCGCCGAGTACACGCTGAAATGGCAGGTGTACATCGCCGAGAGCAGATACTCGGGCGAGTAGTCCGGCTTGAAGAATGTTCGCAGCGGCGTGCCGTCCGGCTCAATCTGCTCTTCGTCCGAGTAGAGCCATAACGCCTCCGGATGCCGGTTGTGCTTCAGCACCATCCACGCCAGGGCGTCGGTCGTCAGCTCGTCGTCATGATCGAGAAAGCCAATGAACTGGCCGCAGGCTGCTTCAATGCCGGCGTTCGTGGACCGCGAGATGCCGCCGTTGGCCGGCTGCTCGACCAACCGGATGCGATCGTCGCGCGACGCGTAGCGCCGCATCAGCCGCGTGAGTTGAGAGTCGCCGGAAGCATCGTCAACCAGAATCAACTCCCAATTGCGATAATACTGCGCAGTGACCGATTCGATGCAGCGGCTGAGCCATTGCGGCGCGATCTTGTAAACCGGCACGACGATCGACACCAGCGGCTGCTGCTCTGCTGTCTTCAACAATTGCGTCACCTGCGCGCGGCTCAATGTCGCGCGGGCCGCCGTGGAGACTATCCTCTTGGTGACGGCGCCCGTTCTCGTGGAAGCCGCGCTCGCGGGTCGCACGCGGCGACGAATGGCTTGCGCCGCCACATACGAGGTCCGCAGCACGCGATGCACCAGCGGCAGGCGATGCAGCCACTGATTGGCACGCTCGGCCACGCGAAAGCGAAGCTGATGATGGTACGTGTGCAACTGATGATGCGCGTACCGCATCACTTCCAACTCGTGGGCCAACGCCTCCACTTGCGCCGTGAGCGCCGCCAGAGCTTGCTCCTCGGCGGCAGGCGGCGCTCGTTTCGAGGCGGGTGAATTTTCGCGGATGCCAGGCTCCAAGATTGCAGTCTCCTCGTCAGCGTCCAATGCCCGCCGCGCGAGCAGCCGAGTGGTTCGATGCTCACAGCACATCGGCGAAGGCATTTTTTGATTTCACAAACCAGGTCAGGCCGGCCCAGAACAGCAGCACGCCGAAGACGGTCACCGCAGCCCACGAGCTCCAATCGGGCAGGCGCCCCTCCAGAGCCACACGCCGGAAATTATCCACCAGTGGCGCCAGCGGATTGAATGCCAGCACCGGCTGAATCTGCGCCGGCAATTTCGAGAGCGGATACATCACGGGCGATAAGAACATCAGCGCGGTGCAAGACAGGCCGACCAGGTTGCCAATATCGCGCACGAAGACGCCCAGCGATGCCAGGAAATACGCCAGTCCCAAAGTGACCAGCGCACAGGGCAACAGCGCCACGGGCAGCAGCAGCACCGTCCAGGGAACATAGCCGCGACACAGCAGTTGCGCGGCCAGTAAGATCGCAAAGCTGAATCCGGCTTGCACCAGCACCGAAAGAAACCGCGCCAAGGGGAGCGATTCCAAAGGAAACACCACCCGCTTCACGTAGTTGGCGTTGCTCAGCACCAGCGACGGCGCCGAGTTGATCGTCTCTGCAAACAGATTGAAAACAATCAAGCCGGCAAACAAGTTCAGGGCGAAATCGAGATTGCCCACGGGAACCGAATTGTCCCATCGCGCCCGAAACACGACGGAAAAAACGAATGTATAGAGCGCCAGCATCAACAGCGGATTCAGTAGTGACCAGACCACGCCCAGCCACGATCCGCGATAACGGGCCTGCACCTCGCGCCAAGCAAGCTGCACCAGCAGCGGCCGATGCTGACCCGCCATGCGCCAACAATGACGAGGCGCAAGGCCCCAGATGCCGTTGCGGGCAGCCGATGCGGGCAAGCTGGCAGACATGGATGGCCCCCCTCCTTGGTGGCCTCCGGACGCGAGTCCAAAGGTAAGTGGGGCGAAAATACAGAACCGCTGCCAGAACGTCAACGCCAACCGCCAGCAGTTGCTTTAACCCTGGACGCATCGAATCAGGCGATCCAGAGGTCGCGGCAGGCTTGCTCGTAGCTTTGTTCGAGATCCAGCGGCACGACGAGAGACTCTGCGAGCCAGAGCGGCAGCTTCGGCAGCGGCTGCCCTGGAACGAGCGTGTCCGAGCAGAATTCAAGGAACGCTTGGGGACCCCGTCGGACCCAACGGCACGATGCCGCATACAGATGCGGCGAATGGACGCTCATCGTGGGGTCGGAGTGACCGACGAAGGTCATCAGCTCGGCATACAAATTGAACTGGCGGGTCGTGACGAGGTCGACGATGCTAACCGCCACGCCGCTTTGCACCAGGGCGGCGCACTTGCCGACGAAGGCGTTCCGCTTCTCGGGCCGGTCTTTGTTGGCCGGGCTGACGATCTCGATGGCGGCCACCAAGCGCCGTCCCCGCCGGGCGTCGTACACGCGAACCTCGTACTCGTCGTACTCCGGCAACTCGGTTTCGACGCTAACGACCGGCGGCGTAGCGACCCAGGCGGCGGTGGCCACGCCGCCAGCGTCGTCCCCTGCGGAGAACATCGCCGGGGCGTCATCCCGCTCGAAGGCGGCAACGTCGATCTCCACCTGAGACCCAGCGTGGACTTTCGGTCCGGCCACGTAACCCGGCGGAAGCGTCCGCCGTAGTTGCTGGACAATGACCATCGGCCAGCCGCCGTGAAGCTCCTCCCACGAGGTGGTGTCGGCCAGCGGCGGGCGAAAGTGATCCCGTAAAGGCATAGGCGTCTCCTCGACGGCCGATTATACCACATCGCTTAAACTGGTGCCTTGCGGGATCGTGCGGTTGTCTCCTTCGTGGCATGCAGGCCTGCCCGTAGGCCGCGCGCTTAGTCGCGACGCACGCGGACGGGTTGCTTGACTTGGACATTACCCGGGAATCAATCGCTTCTCATGCAGCCAGCCCCAGAGTGCATCGAGGGTCCAAAGGTCGAGTTGAAGTGAATTGGTCACTTCCACGAGGACACTGTTGACGTGTTGATACTGCTCGCCGCTGGTTGCGCCCTTGTGAAACTCTGGAAAAAATCCGAAGTGCTTCAACGCGCTTTCGGACGTGGCATTCCAAACACCATAGCGGTCCGTATATGCCACGATCAAAATGGCGGTTGCGATCCCTTTCCCCATACCTGGAATCATTTGCAGTGCTGTGGTGTAACGCTCTGCGATCGGCTGCGCTTCTCAAGTCCGATACTCCACGTGCCTGCGGCTGAAAGGGCCAATCATCTGGCGTTTGAAGCTAATCTCTTCCGAACTTCCTCGAGCGATGATGTTTTGCCCACGTCGACCTCGCGACGACGTTCTTCGAGCAGATGTCTAAATTCGGCGTTCTGTTCCAGCAGGCGGTCGAGAAAGTCGGGATCGTCCGAGTGGATTGGCAACATCTCGAACACCGGTTTTCCACCGACCGTGACAACAACGGGTGACGTTCGGCACTCCTCGGCATACTGCTCCAGGTTCGCTTTGGCTTCCTCAAGTGCGATCACTTTCATGTTCGACAAACTCCTTTCCCTGCACGACCAGCCGACTGCCCCGCTTTTCGCCCACAACTTGCACCGTCACGACGCGGTTGATTTCGTCCGCATCATAAAGAACTCGATAGTCTCCCAGGCGCATTTCCCATCCAGCCACGGGATTGGCACGCAAAGACTTGATTCGACGAGTCCCGATCGTGGGCTGGCGCCGCAGATGCACTTCCATTCCATCGATGATGATTCTCTGTGCATAAGCCGACAGATATTGCAAATCCGCTTCGGCACTCTCGTTCACCTGTATTTGAAATGGCTTAGCCACAAGGCGATCTCAGTCGAAGGCCACTCCAACCATTGCATGCTCACATTAGTCGCGACGCACGTTGACCGTGGCGTCCTGGCGCTCGGCGGCGTGCCAGGCTTTCCAGCGGGCGATGTCATAGTTGAAGTTCATGCCCGAGAGGGTTGCCAGGGCGGCGTAGACATCGGGGTTTTGAAGCGTGCTGGTACGTGTCTCCGTTTTGGCGCCTACGGAAAGTCCGTTGCCGCCCGCGCCGCCAGTGTTAAAGGTGGTGTTGATCGATTGCGACGATCCCTGCGAGATCGTTTGCTTGTGCGTGGTCACCAGCACGTCGATCAGCGGGCCGATGGCGGATTTGTCTTCCAACGCAGCCAGGCCCACGGCGGCGCGGTTGATTGTGACATTGTCCGTGCTCTTCAGCGCCTTCACGTAAAGATTCACGGCATCGCGATTCTTGCTGCGGGCGAGCTCATCGACGGCGGTGAGCCGCAGCTCCAGGTGGGCGTCTTTCAGGGAGACCTCAACCAGCAGATTTCGCGCGGCGGGCGAATCGATGCGGCCCAGCGCCTCCAGCCACAGCTTGCGGATCTTGAAGTCCTCTTCGTCTTTTAACTGCGCGCGGAGGGCGGGGACGGCGTTGGCGTCGGCGATCTGCTCGATCAACTCCAGGGCCTTGGGGGCTTTGTCCGAATTCAGCCAGCCACGCCAACGCTTGATGTTAGCGAACCATTGCAGCTCGACGAGCTCGGCCTTGCGGCGGTTTTCGGCCAGCTCCACTTCCTGCGGCAGCCTCCAGCCTCCCTTGTAGCGCACATAGCCGCGCTCGGTCATAATCTCGTCTTGTGTCCGCCAGGCGCCGTTAACGCGGGTATAGCCCAAACCGCGGCGGGCCAGCTCATGCTCGGCGTCCAACTCCAGCACGCGTTTGAGATGCTGTTCGCGGCTGGAGAGCAAGACATTCTGGCGGCAATACTCGGCCAGTTCCCAATGATCGGTTATGGTGTCCTGCGCCGCGGCACGGCGACGTTCGTATTCCCGTTGTGCGGGGGACTCGCGGCGGACCTCGGTCACTTGCTCTTTATCGAGCGTGATCTCGCCGCCGCCTGCGAGTTTGACAACATAGGTTCGCCGAGGGATCTGTGCCGTGTTTACCAAGTCGCCCCGGACTTCCCCCTGGTTGGCTAATACAAAGATGTCGGCGCGCGCGGATGCCGCACTCAAACAGGTGGCCGCGAAGATCAGAGCAATTCGGCCGAGCATGAGAGGTTCTCTTGTTCCCTAGAGGCCGATGCGATGCCAGCAACATCAGTATAAACGTGCCTGAGTCGGGGGGCAACGTAGTTCATCCCCCGGGGCGTCTCGGCGTTTCGTTTGACACTTCCAACCGGGGGCCGTAGGTTCAATCGGACATTCTCCCACACTTTCTCCGCATGCCCAAACGACGGACCGCTTCGCCGGTCGCCAATTCCCCCTCGCAGCAGGATGAATTGCAACGGTTGCAACGGTTGCGCAGTCTGGCCTCGCAGTGCAACCAAGGGCACGATCCCGAGCGGATGCTGCCTCTCGTTTCTGGAAATACTTGTCCAAACAAGTACCGGCGGAGCTTGCTCGCGGGCGGTCCGCGCCGTATTCTACAGAACAGATAGTTTAGCCTGCCCGACTGTTCTCTCCGGCACAAACGGATTTTCCCACCGCCAGGCGGCCGATGCGGCTCGCCCGACGTCGGGATCGACCGCGAGAACTCCGCGTCGCGCTTTCACAAACCTCTTTCTGCGAGCACGAAGCATGATTACATCGCCTCTTCTTCGCGTGGCCGCGTTGCTCGTCACGCTCCCCGCAGCACACCTGCTGGCAGCCGATCCGCTGGACTGGCCCACGTGGCGCGGCCCCGAGCAAAATGGCGTCTCGCGGGAGACGGGCCTGGTCGACAAGTTCGATCCCACCGGCGATAGCGTCGTCTGGAAGAACGAGAAGCTGGGCACGATCAGCACGCCCATCATTATGAACAGCAAGCTGTATGTGCTCTGCCGCTCCGAGCCGGGCACAACGCGCGAGGGAGAGAAGGTGGTCTGTGCTGATGCCGCCACCGGCAAAGTGCTGTGGGAGAACGTGTTCAACGTCTTTCTGAGCGACGTGCCCGATACGCGCGTGGCCTGGTCTAACGTCGTGGGCGATCCCGAGACGGGCAACGTCTACGCTCTGGGCGTGTGCGATTTTTTCCAATGCATCGACGGCCAAACGGGCAAGACCCTCTGGTCACGCTCGCTGAGCGAGGAGTTTGGCATGCTCAGCACCTACGGCGGCCGCACGAATACGCCCATCGTGTTCGAGGATCTCGTCATCATCAGCGGCGTCTGCACCAACTGGGGACCAACTTCCAAGCCGGGCGAGCCTCGCAAAATGAGCCCGGCCGATTTGTATCTCTCCTTCGATGAAAAGACGGGCGGGAAGATGGAAATGGCAACGCCGGCCCATCGCTTCCTGGCCTTCGATAAGAAGACCGGCACGATGGTGTGGTTCAACGGCACGGAAACTCGCCCCAAGGACACCACCTACGGCACGCCCATTCTGGCCGTGATCAACGGACAGCAGCAGATGATCTTCGGTTCCGGCGACGGCAACGTGTATGGGATGCAGCCGCGCACCGGCAAGCTGCTCTGGAAGTATCGCATGGCGCGCAAGGGCCTCTACAACACGCCGCTGGTTGTGGGGAACATAGTCTATCACGGCCAGAGCGAAGAGAACCGCGACGACGCGATGGGTTCCGTGGTCGCGATTGACGCCAGCAAGACCGGCGACGTTACGGAAAGCGCCGAGCTGTGGCGGATCAAGGAACACATGGTCGGACGCTCCCAGCCGGTGATGGTGGGCGAGCATCTCTACGCGCCGGATGAATCGGGCACGCTGTACATTCTCGATCCCAAGACGGGCGTCTCCGTCTCGTCGCGCCGGCTCAAGATGCTGGGCTCCATCGTGCGGTCCAGCCCACTTTATGCCGATGGCAAGGTTTACATGTGTTCCCGCAGCGCCTGGCACATCTTCGAGCCCGCGCAGGATGGCGCGAAGATGATCGACCGCTACCGCTTCCCGATCGGCCAGGAGGAGTGTGATGCCTCGCCCATCGTGTCGCACGGCAAGCTGTACCTCACCACCACGGCCGCCATCTATTGCCTGGCAAAGAAAGACGCCAAGCCGGGCGTGACGGAGCGGCCGGCGCCGGCGAAAGAAGGGGCCCTCGGGCAGGACACGAAAGCGGCTCACGTGCAAGTCGTTCCCGCGGAGCTGCTGCTGAAGCCCGGCCAGAAGCAGCAGTTCGAGGTGCGGCTCTACAACGCTCGCGGGCAACGCCTGCAGAGCAAGTCGCCGGCCAAGTTTGCTGTCGATGCCAATGGGGAAATCGACGCTTCGGGCGTGTTCGTCGCCGAGAGCTCGGTCGGGCACGTCGCGGCGACGGTCTCGGCCACGGTCGATGGCCAGAGCGGCTTTGCCCGCGTGCGCATCGTGCCGCCGTTGCCGTGGAAGTTCGATTTCAACGATGGCCAGGTGCCGATCACCTGGATCGGCGCCCGCTATCGTCATCAAGTGCGCGAAGTGAACGGGGAGAAGTTGCTCGTCAAGCGGAATGATATTCCGCTGGGGACGCGCAGCCAATCGTGGATGGGACACACCGATCTGCACGACTACACGATCCAGGCCGACATACACGGCGACATCAAGAACAGCAAGACGCCCGACATTGGGTTGATCGCGCAGCGTTACACACTGGACCTGATGGGGGTGAACCAGCAGTTCCAGATTCGCAGTTGGACGGCACAGTTGGAGCATCGCTTTGCATCGACCAAGCCGCACACCTGGAAGGAGCATGTCTGGTACACCATGAAGTTCCAGACGGCGGTGGACAAAGACAAGGCCGTCCTCCGCGGGAAGGTCTGGGAGCGCGGCAAGGCGGAACCGGCCGAGTGGACCATCGCCGGGACCGACGGCGTGCCCAACGTGGTGGGCAGCCCCGGCCTGTTCGGCAACGCCAACGACGCCGAGATTTACTACGACAACATCACGGTCACGCCCAACGCGCGCGCCGTGAGCAAGAGATAACTCGAGCCCAAATTGGAGAACGCTCATCCATGAAACGAA
>JBGTDH010001036.1:0-9980 GCA_041748435.1 Pirellulales bacterium | reverse complement strand
CGCGGCCAAGCTGGAACGATTCTTGGGCCGCGACGTGTGGCAGCATTTTGCCGGACGCCGCGTGCTGGACTTTGGTTGCGGGCATGGCGCGGAAGCGGTGGCCGTGGCGCAGCGGGGCGCGGACACCGTGTTTGGCATCGATATCCAGGAGCATCGCCTCGAAGCGGCGCGGCGATTAGCCGCCGACGCGGGAGTGGGCGATCGCTGCGTGTTCCTCAACGCGGTCACGCAGCCGGGCGAGGTCGAAGACTTGCAAGGCTCGATCGACCGTGCTTATTCGATCGATTCGTTCGAGCATTACTCCCGGCCGGATTTGATTCTGGCCCAACTGCACGAGCATCTGGCCCCCGGCGGACAACTGTTGATCTCGTTCGGCCCGCCGTGGAAGAACCCTTACGGTTGCCATTTGCGTTATCTCTGCCGCTGGCCTTGGATTCATTTGGTCTTCGCCGAAGAAACGCTTCTCGAGGTGCGAGCGCTCTATCGCGACGACGGCGCTCGCCGCTTCGAGGACGTCGAGGGGGGCTTAAATCGCATGACGCTGGCGCGCTTCCTGCAACTGGTCGAGGCGTCCGAGTTTCAACTCGATCAGTTCCGCCCCATCCCGTTGAGCACCCGATTTGTGAACGGGCCACGCTTCTGGCAGCCTTTGCTCACCACGCCGCTGACACGCGAATACCTCACGAGCGCCGTGCTATGCCGGTTGTCGCGACCGATCGAGCAGCGTTCACTCGCGCGGGAGTTGCTTGATCCAGGCATCGAACAGCGAGACGGCTTGCTCGTCGACGCGGCTGCTGGATAGCGGCGGCATGCGGCCACGCCCCGTTTTGGCCATACGATGCAACAGCACCGAGCGGGCGGGTTCGCCGGGCGCGATAATCTGCGCCTCCGCAATGCCGAACTTGTCGTGCAGCGGCGTCTCGCCGATCATGCGCAGCTTGTCCGCCTCCGTACTGTGATGCAGCTCGATGGCCGAGTTGCCGCCGCCGGCATTGACGTGACACTGCGCGCAATTGGCGTGCAGGTAGCTCCTCGCGCGGGCCGTGAGATCGGCCGCGGCATCCGCCGGATCGACCAAGCGAGGGTAATCGTCCGGCGGCTTGGGCATGGCCACGGTGGTTCCCTCGGCCGCGGCGTCCTTCGGCTTCTTGCCGTTGAACTTCAAGTAGCCCGAGCGGGAGAGCGCGGCGAGCTGATTGTCTCGGAATGCCCCGTAATCGTGATCGCGATTCATTTGCAGCGTTTGTAGTCCCAACACATACGCGGCTGCGCGGGAATGACACACCATGCACTCCGTGCGGCTGGGATAGTGCCAGACTTGCGCCCGCATTCCCTCGGGAGCAGAGGCATCCTGGATGCGAAGCTCGCGATCTTCGCCTCTTACGCCCACCAGCACGGCTTCGGTTTGCTCCTCGTTCCAACGATAGCTGTAGCCCACCCATTCATTTTGTTGCAACGTAAGCAAACGTGTCTCGATGCGCTGTCGCGTGGCCGGATCGCCGGCCGTTCGTTCCAAGGAGAACGTCTTCACCAGCACGGTCGCCTCAGGGAACTTCCAGGCGTTCTTGTCGGCGTGCTGAATAGTTTCCAGACCCGGCAATGCAATGAACCGTTCTTTGCTGGCGCCGTCGGACCAGAGCGGCGAGATTACGGAGTAGCCGACAACGGCCGGATGCAGGCGATGCTCGGGTACGGAGGCGAACAGACCCGTCTCGCTGAGCTTGCGCGGGAACTCGGGCCACGGTTCTACCGGCGGCGGGGCGGGAATCAGGCGATGCACCTCGCCCGTGTAATCGACGATCAGCACTTCGCCCGCGGCGTCTTCGGCAAAGGCCAGAATCTGGAGCGTCGTGTCGGCCAGCTCCTTCCGCCAAATGACTTGGCCATCGCGATAACGGGCGCCCCAGATTTTGCCGGTCGAGTAATCGCCGTACAGGTAGGCGCCCACCAGATCGGGAAACCGTTGACCATAGTAGACTATGCCGCCGGTAATCGAGCGGGCTTCCGAATGGTGATGCTCGATCGTCGGCGTCGAGATGGGTGTCGGTCCGCGCTCGCGCAGCGGATAAAACGGCTGGCTCCCCTCCATCACGCTCCAGCCGTGGTTAGCGCCGCGCTGGACGACATGCACCATCTCCACGAGGTCCTGTCCGATGTCGCCGACCCACAGGTCGCCGGTTTGCCGATCGAAGCACATCCGCCAGGGATTGCGAAACCCGTAAGCCCACAATTCCGGCCGGGCCTCGGGAATATGGCGGAACGGATTGTCGTCCGGCACGCGATGCATCTGCCCTTCCGGCGGATGATCGACATCGATGCGAAGGATGCCGCTCGTGAGATCGCGGATGTTCTGACCGGTGAGATCGGTGTCGGAGTCGCTGGTGCCATCGCCCGAGGAGATGTAGAGCATGCCATCAGGACCGAAGGCCATCTCGCCGCCGTTGTGGCCGTTGGAGTCCCATTCGATGATGGCCGCCTGCGTCTCGCTGCGGCACACGCGCGGCGCCTCTTGCGAGACCTCGTAGCGGAGGATGCGATTCTTCTTCTCCTTCTTGGCCGAGTTGAGGCCGTTCGCGAACACGTACACGTAGTGGTTCGTCGCAAAACGAGGATGGAAGCAGAAGGAATACGTGTCGTAATCTTCCAGCTTCAGGAAGACTTCGCTCTCCTTCGCGTCGGTGACGTTCGGCACGCTCACGATGCGTCCCGATTGCTCGACCACCAGCACACGATCGGATCGCGGCAGCACGCCGGCGTACAGAGGACGCTTAAACTCGATCTCGGCGAAGATCCGCTCTGTCTTGTAGGGCAACGGCGGTTCCGGAGAACCAATCACGCGCGATGTGTCCCAGGAAACGCGCGTTATCACCGGTGCCGGCCCGGCGTTCTCGGCGGCCGAAATCGGTGCCAAGATGCCGAGGATCAAACAAACAATGCGGCGCCGGACTTGCATCGTGGACTTTCAGGCGGGGAACAGCGAGGAGGAAGGCAGCCTCAGTATCCGCTACCTCCGCTTGGGAATGCCAGTGGCGCGCAGTCGATTTGCGCGAATACACCGAACGAAACAACAGTGCCACGAGTTTTCGGCGTGTCCCAGGGCGGCCGTCCAAACGGCCCGGGGGCAGCGCCAAAAACCGTGGCACTGAAAGGGTCACACAGTTTTAGCGTCGAAGCGATCTACACCTCGACCAACGCCGGCGTGTCGGTCGGGATCAACTGCTCGTCGACCACTTGCAAAAGCTTCGAGATGCAGAGCTTGTTCATGCTCGTGCGACGCTCGTGGGCTTCGGCCCGCAGAGCCTCGTGCAGGCTCTTGGGAAGCCGCACGGTGATCACACGGGTGGGTTCCAGATCGTCCGGAAGCGGCGTGGCTACGGAACGCTCACGCAACTTGGCCAGCATCTGCTGGATTTCCGTGTACTCCGTGGTCCGCTCGAAATCGGACATCTCCTCCACACTGGGATACGCCTGCTTGACGATTCCTTCCAGTCCCAGAACCTCGCGGAAGAAGGTCACCCAATCCGGGGCTTGGCTGAACAGCTCGTGGGCAATCCGATAAACTTCCTGTTCTTTCGGTTGACTCAGACTCATTGACGATCTCCTTTAGGCAATGGCAACTCGGAAACTCCTTTTCACGGCCACCGTGGGCGGCGTTATGCCTGAATTTGTACTTAGCTGTCAAGGTCAGCACGTATGTCATTGCCAGGAAAGTGCTTGCAACGACAGCACTAGCGTTGCATGCACTCTAGGCACAGGTGCTTAGAATCGGGCAGAGGTCGCGATGCCTAAGTCTTAGGCAGACCCCGTTTTCCCGTTTGGGGAAGTGTCCAGTTGATTTCATCCCAAGACGATCGCGGTATCGGGCCACTAGCGGCCGTCAGAACCACTGCCCCTAGCCTGCTTACCCAGATTCCGCGATATTGAGCCCTTCAGTCTTGCAGTTACAGCTTGCCGGCTCCGCCACCTGATGAAGACGCATTCGACGACCATCCTTACTGTCCGCCATCGTGGCTGCGTAGCGCTGGGGGGCGACGGCCAAGTGACGCTGGGCACCACCATCATGAAGGCAGACGCCAACAAGATCCGGCGACTGCTCGAGGGCAAAGTCATCACCGGGTTTGCGGGCGCTAGTGCCGATGCGTTTGCACTCTTGGAACGCTTCGAAGCCAAGTTGAAAGACTATCCGAACAATGTCCCCCGCGCGGCGACCGAGCTGGCCAAAGATTGGCGCACCGATCGCGTGCTGCGGCGCTTAGAGGCGCTGTTGGCCGTGGTCGATGTGCGGCACACACTGCTCATCACCGGAACGGGCGATGTCATCCAGCCCACCGACGGCGTGCTGGGCATTGGCTCCGGCGGCTGCTACGCCATTGCGGCAGCGCGGGCATTAATGGCCCACTCGGACCTCTCGGCATCCGAGATCGTGCGTCGTTCGCTGGAGATCGCCGCCGGCATCGATATCTATACCAATTCGAACATCCACGTGGAGGAGCTGGCGTGCGAGAACTGACGCCGCGGCAGATCGTCGAGGAGTTGGACCGCTACATCGTCGGCCAGGCGGCTGCCAAGCGAGCGGTTGCCATTGCCGTGCGTAATCGCTGGCGGCGGCAACATCTGCCGGAAGATCTCCAGCCCGAGGTCTCCCCCAAGAACATCCTCATGATCGGTCCCACCGGCGTGGGCAAGACGGAGATCGCGCGCCGGCTGGCCAAACTCACCGGCGCTCCGTTCATCAAGGTCGAAGCGACGAAGTTCACCGAGGTGGGCTACTACGGCCGCGATGTCGAGAGCATGGTCCGCGAGCTGGTTGAGAACGCCATCGGTCTTGTGCGAGAGACGGAACGCAAGAATGTGGAACAGGAAGCCCGCGAGCGTGTCGAGGAGCGGCTGGTGAACATGCTCGCGCCGCCCCCCGTCGAATTTGCGGGCGAAGTCGAGGAAGACGCCGAGGCGACCGAGCGTCGGCGCGAGCGCACCAAGCAGAAGATGCGCACCAAGCTGGCTGCCGGCGAGTTGGACGATCGCAAAGTGGAGATGACGATCGAGCAGAAGGCCATCCCCGTGATGTTCACGGGCATGGGCGTCGAGCAGATGGATTTCGACCTGCAAGGCATGTTCGAGAAGATTCTTCCCAAGAACACCTCACGCCGCGAGCTCACGGTCAGCGAGGCTCGCAAAGTGCTGTTCGAGCAAGAGTGCGATGCCCTGATCAACCACGAGAAGGTGAACCAGAAGGCCATCGAGCTGGCCGAGAACGTGGGCATCATCTTTCTGGACGAGATGGACAAAGTCATCGCCAGCGAGAGCACCAAGGGGGCCGATGTTTCCCGGCAAGGCGTGCAGCGGGACTTGCTGCCGATTGTGGAAGGCACCACCGTGCAGACCCGCTACGGACACGTGAAGACCGATCACGTGCTGTTCATCGCCGCGGGTGCTTTTCATCGCGGGAAGCCGAGCGACTTGATGCCCGAGCTGCAGGGTCGCTTCCCGATTCGCGTGGAGCTCACTGATCTGACCAAAGAGGACTTCGTGCGCATCCTGACGGAGCCCAAGGGCGCCCTGACGCGGCAATACACGGCTCTGATGCAGACAGAGGGAGTCGAGATTCAGTTCACGACCGAAGCGATCGATTCTTTGGCCACGTACGCGTTCCAGGTAAATCGGACGACGCAGAACATCGGTGCGCGGCGGCTGTACACCATCATGGAGCGGCTGCTGGAGGAGTTGTCGTTCGAGGCGCCCGATCGCAAGAACGCCCACATCACGATCGACGCTCCGTACGTCCGCGAGCGCCTCGAGCAGATCACCAAGGATGAGGATCTGAGCCGGTTTATCCTGTAGATAGGAAAGCCTCCTACTTCGCTTTGGGGCTTTGGGAATTTCCGATCGAGGAGCACTCCCATGCAATGGTCGGATATATCATTCACGCCCCGCACGTTGCGGCAGTTCTCCGCGCTGTGGATCGTGTTCTTTTTGGCACTGGCCGCGTGGCAAGGCTTGGCGCAAGGCCGGCAGACGCTGGGAATGGCGCTGACCTTGCTGGCCGTCACGGTGGGGCCGCTGGGAATTGTGCGGCCGCTGTGGATCAAGCCGATCTACACCCTCTGGATGGCGGCCGTTTTTCCGATTGGCTGGTTTGTATCGCTGCTCCTGTTGATCATCGTGTATTATGGAATCGTCACGCCGATTGCCGTAGTGTTCCGGCTGATTGGAAGAGATGCTCTCCAGCGGCGCATGCCGGATGATGCGGAGACCTACTGGCACGCCAAGCCGGCGCCCGAGAGCACGCGACGCTATTTACGCCAGTACTGACACGATCGATGAGCGACGACCGCACCGAGTTTGAGCAGCAGGTCGACGCACAGCCCACACTGGGACTGCTGCGCGAGTTCTGGGACTTCCTGCGCTACAACAAGAAATGGTGGATGCTGCCGATTCTGATCGTGCTGCTGCTGTTCGGCATCCTGATTGCGATGGCAGGCACACCCCTAGCCCCGTTTATTTACACGCTGTCTTAGCGGCGCAATCACGGAACTTGGCCGAGTTCATCGGGATTCACGGGCGCTTGCCCTCGTCCTCTTACGCGAAGGACGTAGACATGCTCTCCATCAACCGTGTAGAGAGCACGGTATACGCTCCCCTTTCGAGTCTTGAACAGCACCTGCCGCACTTCCCTCTCGGCATGTTCGTTCTCGGGCGCCATAGCATGACTGGCGAATTGGCTTAGACGAGCCGTCATCTCATCTTACGCGTCAAGCCATGCCAAAGCGCCTTGGGGCGACCGCAAGTTGAGCCATTCAACGATGCTCGTGACGTCGGCCTGCGCGCGTGAAAGCTCATGAACCCGATACATCACTTGGCCTGCAGTCGGGCACGCAATTGCTGGCTCAGCACACCGGCGGGTTGGCCGCGATCGCCATTCTTGAAGTCCACAAGAGCGGCCTCGACGGCGGCCACGTTTTCGGCCGCCAAATCGGGAGCCGAGTTTTCCAGTTGCCACAAATCCATCAACTCGAGCAGCGACGGCTCTGCGGCGGTTGCCGTCATCCGCTCACGGGCAAAACCGTTGAATCGCAGCAGGTCTTGTTCGGTCGTGTTCATAAACCAAGTATCTCCCCGGCATTTCTGCCCGTCAATAATTGCGACCCGTTAGTTCAGCCGGTGCGTGAACACTTCATGCGAAGTCGATGTTTTGAGATGCGGCCGCGAGGGCATTGCCCGCGGGGAGTCGAGTGTTCGCAGGATGTACGCTGCCGCCTTGCTGCTGGCGCCGCCGTGGCAGATGCGCGCCTTGAGTTGCGCTAACTCCGCGATGCGTTTCTGGCGAGAGGCTTCCTTCGTCAGCCAGCCGATCAAGTGATGTGCAATCTGCTGCGAGCGGTCTTGGCACGTGAGGTACTCGGGGAAGAGCACGCGCTGGGCGTCGGGTTGCGAGGGATCGTACGGCGTAGTGTCTTCGGGAAACAACTCCTCGGCCGTGAGCAGGTTCACCAGCGTGATGTACTTCACTTTGCGGAAGTAATTCTGCGCCCAGAAGGCAAACGGTGTGATCCAGTACAGGACGACTGTGGGACGCGTGTGATACAGCAACTCCAGCGAGACGCTGCCGGAGACCGCCATTGTGGCGTGGGCCAGATGAATTAACTCGGGAGTCTTGCCGAGATGCACCTCGATCGGCAATCCACTCTCGGCCGCCTGCTGGCGAGCGATCTCGGCCTGATGCGGCTTGAAACTGGCGATGGCGAACCGCACGTCCGGGCATCGCGCATGCACCTCGCGCGCTGCACGCAGGAACCAGTGCAGATTGTGCGTGACCTCTTGCGTGCGCGAGCCGGGAAGGATCGTCACCAGCCGGCCCGGCTTCGCTCGCTCCGCTTCAAGAAACTTGGCGTCGAGCGCCTGGCGGGTTACTTCGTCGAAGTAGGGATGGCCGACAAACGTGGCGTTGCAGCCTTGTTCGCGAAACCAGGTCTCCTCGAACGGCAGTCCGCACAGCACGTGATCGACATCGCGTCGCATCTTCTTGACGCGCCAACTTGCCCAGGCCCAAATCTGCGGCGGAGCGTAGTAGAAAACGGGAATGCCTTCCGCCTTGGCCGCGCGGGCCACATGCCAATTGAAGCCGGGATAATCGATCAGCACGACGGCATCGGGCCGCTGCTCGCGAAAGAAACGCCTCGCGCCGCGCAGCAAGCGATAGAAGACGTGGATGTTCAGCAGCACGCGCAGGAACCACATTACGGCCAGGGCGGTCAGATCGGTGTGCAGCCGGCAGCCGGCCTCTTGCATCAGCGGGCCGCCGAAACCCACGCATTCCACCTGGGGATTTCGCTCGCTCAGCGCGCGAATCAGATTCGCGCCATGCAGATCGCCGCTGGGCTCACCGGCGGAAAAGAAAACCGTTCGCTTGCGCGCTTGCATCCCGTCACCCCCTCACCTTGTCACGCCCTCACCTTGTCACCTCGTCACGCCGCTCGTCGTTGCTGGCTAGTCTCCAATCCGACTTCCGTTACGGCATACGCGCGCCACTTGCGTCGCTGCCACCAGGTGGCCAGCAGATTTCCCAGGCTCGGGCGCGTATCGGTCCAGCAGCGCGCCGCCAGTTCCGCGTGATGATCGATATGCATCTCGGCTACACGATAACCGCGCGTGGTGACGAGCGATCCCAGAAAGCGGTGCATGCCGGGCGCGAGCTCGAAGCCGGCCACTGCTTCGCGACGCGCCGCCCACAACAGACAATCGGGATCGCGGGCTTCCAGGCCCAGCAACGCGCGCCGCGGCAGTTGCATCAGGCCGAGCATCAGTTTGGCGGGACGCGAAGACTGCCTCCGGCCGAAGACCAGATCAGCCCGCGCCAGCCGTTCGATCAGCCAGGGGATTTGCTCGGGCAAGTATTGGCCGCTGCACTCGATGGCCGCCAGCAACTCGCCACGAGCCGCCGCGATGCCCACCGTGAGCGCGGCGCTTAGACCCGCGGGTTGGCTCAATCGCATGACACGCAATGCCGGCGTGTGGCGTTGCAAGCGTTCCAGTGTACGCACGGTCGACGAATCCGACGCATCGTCGATACATACAATCTCGAACGGACGCTCACGGTGTTGCAGCAGCTTAACGAGTTGCGGCACCAGGCGTCCCAGGTCGTCCGCCTGGTCGCGATGCGGAATCAGGATGGAGAGATCGATCATGGCAATGGATGGTTTAGGGCCAGCGGGCGGACTATCGCAAATTGCCCAATTTGGTGGAAGTGCAATCGGCCCTGCTTTGCCACCACGCAAGCGGGCGATTACCATGACCGCTGTCAAAAGTGCCTCGCCGATCGTGTGCCTCAGCTAGCACCCGCCCACCGAAATTCGCGGACGCCTACCAAGATAGGAGTATTCTCATGCGACACCTCCCACTGCTGGCGTTGTCTGCCTGGACCTTGTTGCCGCAACTCATCGAAGCTCAGAATATCAAGTATCTGGAAAGCCACACTGATCCAATCTACGCCGTCGCATACTCGCCGGATGGCCGGCTGATTGCCACGGGCAGCTTCGACAAAACTGCCAAGATCTGGGATCGCACCACGGGCAAGGTCATCCGCACTATCAGCGATCATCAGAACATTCTGCTGTGCGTGGCGTTCTCCAAAGACGGCCAGCAGTTGGCCACCGGCAGCCTGGACAACACCGCCAAACTGTACGATGTGCCCGTGCCCACGGCCGTAGCCAGCCTCGACGGCCAGCCGGGTGAGGTTACGTGCCTGGCACTCTCGGCAGACGGTAAACTGCTCGTCGCGGGAGATAAGTCGAAGGCTGTGCGATTGTGGGACACAGCCGCCAATAAGCACGTGCGGGACTTTGCCGGCGCGACAAGCGAGATCGTGGCCGTGGCGATCTCCCCCGATGGCAAGCACGTGGCGGCCAGCAGCATCGATGGCACGCTGCGCGGCTGGAATCTGGCAGACGGCCAGCCGCTTGGCGGCTTAGCGACCCCGCGCA
>JBGTDH010001035.1:0-15881 GCA_041748435.1 Pirellulales bacterium | reverse complement strand
GCCGAGGCCGGCATCAAGCTGGTGCTGGGCGAACGCAAGCTCACCGACTACGAGCTCACCGCCCGCGCCAGGGACGGCAAGGAAACCGTGGTTTCTTACAACGCGACCACCTTCCACGACCGCGATCGGAAGCTGCAGGGCGTGTTCGCCGCCGCCCGCGATGTCACCGAACGCAAACGCTATGAGCAATCCTTGCAACAGGCCAACCGCGCCAAGAGCGTCTTCCTGGCCAACATGTCGCACGAAATCCGCACGCCGATGAACGCCATCCTCGGGTTCTCCCAGTTGATGCTGCGAGACCAGGACCTGACCCCCCGGCAATGCCAGTACCTGGGGACCATCAACCGCAGCGGCGAGCATCTGCTGGCCCTGATCAACGACATCCTGGAAATGTCCAAGATCGAAGCAGGCCGCACGACTTTGAACCCCACCACGTTCGACCTGCCCGTCCTGCTCAAAGACCTGGAGATGATGTTCCGCGTCCGCACGGATGAAAAAAAGTTGTCGTTCTCGGTGGAGATGATCGGCGACGTGCCCCAATACATCGTGACGGATATCAACAAGCTGCGGCAGGTCTTCATTAACGTGCTGGGCAACGCCGTCAAGTTTACCGAGCAGGGGGGCATCGGTTTGCGCGTGCGTGCAGACCGCGCGGGCGCGACGGTGCCCTTTCTCCGGGTCGAGATCGAAGACACGGGTCCCGGCATTTCTCCAGACGAGCAGGACAAGTTGTTCCGGCATTTCGAGCAGACCAAGACCGGGCAACAGGCGGGCACCGGCACGGGGCTGGGCCTGGCCATCAGCCGGGAGTTTGTTCGCCTGATGGGCGGGGCCATCACCGTAAACAGCCAGGTCGGCAAAGGCAGCGTGTTCGTAATCCAACTGCCTTTGAAGGAGGGACAGGCCCAGGCGGTTCAAGCGAGAGACAAGCCCCGGCATGTGCTCTCTCTGCGGCCCGGCCAGGCGACGTGCCGCGTGCTGATTGTCGACGACATCGAAGATAACCGGCAGCTACTGGCGCAGCTTCTGGCCCCCGTCGGCTTCGAGATCCGGCTGGCGACCAATGGAGCGGAGGCCGTCCAGGAGTTCGAGCAGTGGCGGCCCCACCTGATCCTGATGGACTTCCGCATGCCGGTGATGGACGGCCATGAGGCAATCCGCCGAATCCGGGGCATGGTCGGTGGCAAGGCGCCCAAGATCATCGCGGTCACAGCCAGTGCGATGGACGAAAACCGCCAGGAGCTGCTGGAGATCGGCGCCGACGATTTCATCAGCAAGCCGTTCCGGGAGGCCGAGCTGTTCCAGAAGATTCACACCCACGTGGGAGTTCAGTACGTTTACGCGGAGCAGCCGGCAGCCGCGGTCCAGGAGGAAGCGGCCGAGCTCACCTCCGAGTCCCTGGCGGGCTGGCCGCAAGACCTCATCGACCCGATGCGCGAGGCCGTCATCACAGCGGATCTGGACCAGTTGTTGGCAAAGATCCAGGAGGTCGAAGCCCGCGATCCCCGCATTGCTAAGGGCCTGCGTCGCCTGGCAGAAGGCTTCCACTACCAGAAGCTTCTCGATTTATTCAGCGTGGGGGAAGTTGGAACTCCAGCTTGAGCAGTCTGGGAGCAACCGCCGAAAGGCGGGACTCCAACAACCTAAGTGGAGTCTTGTCGCGAGCCGTCCATGAGTCTGAAACCGACCCGGCGCCATGCATCTCATGGTCCCTCACGATCCGTGCCGCCTTGACACTTTGGGGTGGGAGTCTTAGGATCGGTCGTTTCCCAGCCCCGACCGGCGAATTGCCGGTGCGCTTTCGACGCGGAAGAGAACATCAGCGATGGCCGTCCCTAAGAGAAAACACTCCAATTCCCGTACCGGCACGCGGCGGGCGCACGACGCCTTGAAGCCCAAGCAGTTGCAGTTTTGCCCGCAATGCAGCGAAGCGATCCCCCCGCACGTCATCTGCCCTAAATGCGGCTATTACATGGGCCGCGTTGTGGTCGAGCCGCAGGAATAAACGCCGATGAGGGTCGCGTTCCTCTTCCCCGGCCAAGGGGCACAAACGGTCGGCATGGGCCGGGAGCTCTACGACACTCTGCCCGCTGCGCGTGACCTGTACGATCGCGCGGAAGGCATCCTCGGTTACAATCTGGGCCGTCTGTGCTTCGAAGGTCCAGCCGAGGACCTGGATTCCACGGTCTATAGCCAGCCAGGGATCTTCGTCACCAGCCTGGCCGCGATCGAGAAGCTGCGCAGCGAATCGCCCGATGCCGTAGAAGCCTGCCAGGCAGTCGCCGGCCTGAGCCTGGGCGAGTACACGGCCCTGGTCTTCGCCGGTGTGATGGATTTTGAGTCCG
This sequence comes from Pirellulales bacterium, assembly GCA_041748435.1. Lineage (GTDB taxonomy): Bacteria > Planctomycetota > Planctomycetia > Pirellulales > JBGTDH01 > JBGTDH01. The sequence goes on along the minus strand of JBGTDH010001035.1, from coordinate 13,536 downwards.
GTCTACGGCTGGTGCAGCAGCGCGGCGAGGCCATGCAGGAAGCCGCCGACAAGACGCCCAGCGGCATGGTCAGCATCCTGGGCATGGAGCGTGCGCAGGTCGAAGACATCTGCTCGCAAGCTCGCGGCAACGAGGTGCTGCGCATCGCCAACCTGCTCTGTCCCGGCAACATCGTCGTTTCCGGCCATAACGCCGCTTGCCTGCGGGCGGCAGAGCTGGCCGAGAAAGCCGGAGCGATGAAGGTTGTGCCCCTGGCCGTGGCGGGTGCGTTCCACACGTCGATTATGCAACCTGCCGATCAGCGTCTGGCGGCGGCGCTGTCTGGCGTCACGCTCAGCACGCCGCGCATTCCCGTGGTATCGAATGTCGATGCCCAGCCGCACGACAAGCCGGACGAAATTCGCCGCCTCTTGGTCGAGCAGCTCATTAGCCCGGTCCGTTGGGAAGACTCCGTTCGCTGGCTCTTGGCTCAGGGCTTCGATCGATTCTACGAAGTGGGTCCCGGCCGCGTACTGAAGGGATTGTTGAAACGGATTGATCGCAAGACGGATTGCACCAGTGTGCTAGGGTAGAGGAAGCGAGGGGGTGACAGGGTGAGGGGGTGACAAGGTGATTCACCTTATCACCCCCTCACCCCCTCACCTTGTCGCCCTTTCTATTTTTTACGACTGACGACTATAAGAACATGCCTCTCATTGTTCAGAAATTCGGCGGCACCAGCGTGGCCGATGCCCAGAAGATTCTGGCGGCGGCCCGCAAAGCCATTCGTGCCCAGCAGGAAGGCAACCAGGTCGTCATGGTGGTCAGCGCGATGGGGCACAGCACCGACATGCTGGTCGATCTGGCCCAGCAGATCAGCGATCGCCCGCCGGCCCGCGAAATGGACATGCTGCTCTCGACGGGTGAGCAAGTGAGTGTGGCTTTGATGGCGATGGCCATTCATTCGCTGGGGTCCAAGGCCATCAGCATGACGGGCGCCCAGATCGGCATCAAAACGGATAGCACGCACACCAAGGCCCGCATCAAGAGCATCACCACCGATCGTATGCGGCATGCGCTCGATTCGGGGCACATCGTGATTGCGGCCGGCTTTCAGGGCATCGACGAGCATTTCAACATCACGACGTTGGGCCGGGGCGGCAGCGACACTACGGCGGTTGCGCTGGCCGCCGTGCTGCGGGCAGACGCCTGCGAAATTTATACCGATGTGGACGGCGTCTACACGACCGATCCGCGGCAACTTCCCGAAGCCCGCCGCGCCAGGCAGGTGAGCTACGACGAAATGCTGGAGCTGGCCAGCCTGGGCGCCGGCGTGATGCACAGCCGCTCGATCGAGTTCGGCAAGAAGTTCTCCGTGCCGATTCACGTGCGTTCCAGCTTCACCGATATTCCCGGCAGCCTGATTGTGGCGGAGCCGGAATCGCCCGATCTGGCCGTGAGCGGCTGCGCGCTGGTCAAGAACGAAGCCCGCGTGACGATTGAAGGCGTGCCCGACCGCCCCGGCACGAGCTTGTCGATCTTCTCCAGGATCGCCGCCAAGAACATCGCGGTCGATATGATCGTGCAGAACGTGGGCGAGGAAGGCAAGGCGGACATTTCTTTCACCGTTCCGCGCGACGAGTTGCGAGCCACGTTGGAAGCGCTGCAAGCCGTGGCCGATGAATTGGGCGCCAAGGGGGTGAGCCACGACGACAGCGTGGCCAAGCTCTCGGTCGTGGGTCTTGGCATGGCCACGCAAACCGGCGTGGCCGAGCGGATGTTTCGCTCCCTGGCCGATGCCGGCGTGAACATCCAGATGATCACCACCAGCGAGATCAAGATCTCGGTGTTGGTAGCCCGCGATCAAGGGCTGGCGGCGCTGCGGATTGTGCATCAGACGTTCGGCCTGGAAAAGGAGCCAACGCGGCTCACTCCTACCGGTGAGCACAAGACCAAGGCGGCCAGCGCTGCCGACGTGGTGGCGCGTTTGCAGCACATGGAAGACCTGACGATCGACGACATTGTCCTGGACGAGACGCAGGCGCGCATCACACTGTCCCACGTGCCGGATCAGCCGGGCGTGGCCGCCAAGACCTTCGAGCGCGTGGCCGAAGGGGGCGTGTTCGTCGATATGATTGTGCAAAGCTGCGGCATGCACGGCATTGCCAACCTCAGCTTCACGGTGCCGCAAGACTCGTTCGATTCCGCCATGCAGCTCACGCGGCAGGTTTCGCAAGACCTGAAGTGCGGGCCGGTGAGCGGCAGTGCCCGCATGGCCAAGCTGTCCGTGTCGGGCATTGGCCTGCGTAGCCACACGGGCGTGGCCATCCGCATGTTCCAGGCGCTCTCGGAAGCCGGCATCAACGTCGAAATGATCAACACCAGCGAAGTGCGCGTGAACGTGGTGATCGACGGCCGCGACGGCCCCCGCGCCCTCTCCTGCCTGCAAACCGCCTTCGCTGACGTGCAACGCTGATGTCCGCGCGTCGTCGCACAATCGAGACAGTAGGCACGCCGGCCGGTCGTAACTATCTTTGGACCGCGGCGGCGCTATTCGCCTGCACGCGATTGGGACTGTGGTTGACGATTACACCCGCTTGGAGCGACACCGCGCTTTACTACCGCTACGTGGCATTGGGGATCGACCATGGGTACGTGGCCTATCAGGACTTTATTATCGAGTATCCACCGCTGGCTTACTGGTGGATGTGCGTGCCCCGTTTCCTGCAGGCCGAGCCGTTAAGCCCTAACGCGCTCCAGGAAATCGAGACCTTTCACGCCTATCAGCGCGCGTATCGCGGACTGATGGCAATTGTGGATGCCGCGGTCTCCACGCTGGTGTGTCTGCTGCTGATAACGAGGGGCGGCCATGGCGGCGGTCTGCTGGCGATCTGTTACGTCGTGGCGAGCGCCTGTCTAGGGCATTTGCTGTACGATCGGCTGGACAATGTTCTGACGCTGTTGCTGGCCGGGTGGGCCTGGTGCTGGCTACGAGCCAGCGGGGGCACGGAGCGACCCCAGCTCTATTCTGCCGCCTCCTATCTTCTGCTGGGCCTGAGCATCAGCTTCAAGTTGATTCCCGTGCTCCTCATCCCGTACGCACTCTGGCATGATTGGAGTGCCGGCGATGGGCGGCAGGCCTTGCGGTCCGGCCTCATCCTGGCGCTGGCCATCATCCTGCCGTTCCTGGTCCACTGGCCAAGCGCCGGAAGTGGCACGCTGGTATTCCTGGGCTACCACGCGGAACGCGGCATTCAGGTGGAGTCTGTGTACGGATCGTTTTTGGCGGCGGCACACCACTTGGGCGGCGATGCCAGGGCAGTGCATCGCCACGGCGCCTGGGACATCGAAGGCTCCGGATCAGCCGCGTTACAGACGGCCAGCACTTGCGCGCTAATCCTGCTGCTGGCGGTCTGTGTTGGCTTGGCGGTGTGGCGGAGGAAAACGTTCCGTCGCTCGCTCGCGTATGCCGGCGGCTGCACTCTGCTGGTCGCATCGGCGGCTTTCTCCAAGGTGCTCTCCCCTCAGTATTATGTGTGGATTGTGCCGCTCGCCTTGCTGGCCTCGGCCGATCTGTTGCCGCCCGCGCGCTGGACTTCTTTCCTGCCTTGGGCCGTGCTCCTGTTAACCCTCACCACCACGTGGCTCTTTCCTTATCACTATTTTTCCCACATCGCGGGCGAGCAAGGCGCCTTGCGCCCGATCAATGCATGGGGACTCATTCCCGGCTTCGCACTGCCGGCCGTGATCGTGCTCTGCGTGCGGAACGCGCTGCTTCACGCGGTCTCGATGTGCCTGCTTGTTGCACTGGTGAAGAAGATGCGGCAGGGGACCCGCGCACAACAGGCGGCCGATCTCGCAGGCGAAGGAGTCGATTGATCAGCTTTGCAGATCGGCGTTGGGCTGCAGGCCGAGGAAGATGAAGTAGAACATCAACAGGGCGCTGGAGGCGGCGGCTACGCTGGCTTTGACCCAGTACGGCGCGGCGGATGGAGAGATGAAGCCTTCGATGACGGCAGCCAGCGCGAACAAGATGATGGCGGCCGAGACTGTGGCTTTTGCCTCCTGCCCGGCTTGCCGCAAGCTGGCGCCGCGGGACAGCCCGCGCGTATCGATCAGCGAAAAGCCCAGCCGCATGCCGGCCGCGGCGGAAAGCACAATCGCGGTGAGCTCGAAGGGTCCGTGGGCTGTGACAAACTCGTAGAAGTTGGCCCGTTGTGGGGCTTGCGCCATGTGACCGAAGGCGGCGCCGAGGAAGCCGGCGTTGAAGACAAGCTCGAATAACCCGCCAATGCCCAGCACCAGGCCAAAGGCGAAGCAGCGCAAGCCAATCGACGTGTTGTGCTGCGTATAGAAGCCGGCCATCACGCCGCTTTCCTGAAAGCTGCGGCCGTCGATCTTTTCGGCGTACATCTCTTCCAGACCTGTCACCATCTCCTTGCCCAACACGTTCTCCGTAAAGGCGGGCGAAGCGTAGGCCAACGCCATCGCGGCCAGGAACACGCCCCAGAACAGAACGAAGGCCAGGCGCAGGCTGTTGTCGCGGAAGAGGCGGGGGGGCAGCACAAAGGCCATCTCGTGCCACCAGCCGCGAAAGTTGAACTTGCGGGAGCGATAGAGCTGGTTGTGGCTGCGGCCCACCAACTGGTGCAGGTAGGCGATCGTATCGACCGGCAATTGGTAAGCATCGGCCAAGGCAAGATCGGCGCAGGCGGCGCGATACAGGTGGGCAAACCGATGGATCGATTCTGCGCCCAGCCCGCGCTTGGTGCGTTTCTCCATCTGATCGCACAGGCGCTCTAGCTCGTTCCAGTTCTGGCGGCGCTGTTCGAGAAGCTCGACGACTTTCATGACAGATTCAAGCGTCTACCGCGATTGCAGCAGGCCGCCGAAGCGGCGTTGCCGGCCGGCGAAGCTGCGAATGGCCTCGTGCAGGTGCTCCTCGCGGAAGTCGGGCCAGCAGTCGTCGCTGACCCAGATCTCCGCGTAGCTGATCTGCCACAACAGAAAATTGCTGACGCGCATCTCGCCTGCGGTGCGAATGAGCAGATCGGGATCGGGCATGCCAGCCGTGTACAGACGCTGGCCGATGTGCTCTTCGGTGAGCTCCGCGGCGGAGAGCCGGTCGGATTCGATGTCCACCGCAATCCCACGCAGGGCATCGAGCAACTCCGCTCGGCCGCCGTAGTTGATCGCCAGGCAAAGCTGCATGCCGCTGTGGCCGCTGCTCAGCTCAATGGTCTTATCCATTTCCCGTTGCACGCCAGCGGGAATGCCGTCGCGGCGGCCGATGACCTGCAAACGAATGTTCTCCTCGATGAGCGTGGTCCGCTCTTCGATCATGTATTGCTCCAGCAGAGCCATGAGAAAATCGAGCTCGTGCTGCGGCCGCTTCCAGTTTTCGCTGGAGAGGCAATACATGGTGAGCTGACCGATGCCCAATCGGGCCGCCTCTTCCGTAGTGCGGCGCACACTGGCCACGCCGTGCCGATGCCCTTCGATGCGCGGCAGCCCGCGGCGCTGCGCCCAGCGGCCGTTGCCATCCATAATGACGGCGATATGCCGGGGCCGCTTCTCCCGCGGCACATCGGCCAGTTCAACGGATTCGGTAAGTGTGGCAGGCATGGCGTTAGGCGATCCTGGCGGTAACCCGATCACTGCAAAACGGTTTGTTCCCGATCCGGCCCAACCGAGGCAATCTCGACGGGCCGCCCGATGAGCTGACTGATGCGAGCCAGGTACGCGCGGGCCTCGCTGGGAAGATCGGCCATGCGGCGAATGTGGCTGATGTCCTGCCGCCACCCGGGGAGCGTCTCGTAGACGGGCGTGGCCCTGGCGAGATCTTCCACATGGCTCGGAAAGACATTCACCTGCCGGCCGTCGATCTGGTAGGCCGTACAAACTTGAATCTCGGTCAATTCGCTAAGCACGTCCAATAGCATGACGGAGAGCGCATCGGCCCCGCTGAGGCGCGCCGTGTAGCGCACGGCCACGGCATCGAACCAACCGCAACGCCGGGGACGGCGGGTCACGGTGCCGTATTCGTTGCCGCGATCCCGCAGATGTTGCCCGGTGGCGTTGTCTTGCTCCGTGGGGAACGGGCCGCCGCCCACGCGGGTGCTGTAGGCCTTGATGACGCCGATGATGCGGTTGAAGTAGCGTCCCGGAACGCCGGAGCCGCTGGAGATGCCGGTGCCGGAGCTGTTGCTGGAGGTGACGAACGGGAACGTGCCGTGATCGACGTCCAGCAGGGCGCCCTGGGCGCCTTCGAACAACACGCGCTGGCCCGACTCCAGCGCACTGAGCAGATAGTCGGTGGTATCGGCCACGTGGGGCTTCAAGCGCTGGGCGTAGCCTTGATACTCCGCATGAATGGCGGCGGCGTCGAGCGGTTGAAACGGCTCGTCGCTGGCCAAGGCGGCCAATGCGCGGTTCTTATCGAGTACGATTTGTTCGATCCGACGTTGGATGCCCGCGCGATACAGGTCTCCCAGGCGAATGGCCTGCGTGCGGCCCACCTTATCGCGATAGCAGGGTCCGATGCCGCGCATGGTGGTGCCGATCGACTCGCCGTCGGAGGAGCGAAGGTTCTGACGCCGCTCCTCGGCAAAGTGCCAGGGAAAAATCACATGCGCCCGATCGCTGAGCATCAGGTTTTGGCCCACCTTGACGCTGCGGCCCACCAGGCCATCGATCTCTCCCAGCAGGCTTTGCGGATTGAGCACGACGCCCCCCGTGACCACGCACTGCACGCCGGGGCGCAAGATGCCGCTGGGCATGAGGGACAGCTTATAGGTCTGGCCGCCGGTGACCACGGTGTGCCCTGCATTGGCGCCGCCTTGATAGCGAACTACCACATCGTGCTGCTCGGTCAGCAAGTCGACAATCTTGCCTTTGGCTTCGTCACCCCATTGCAGGCCGATCACGCAAGTTCCTGGCACGCCGGCTCCTGACTCTCAAAGCGGAATAATCGAAACATTCTCCACGGCCGTCACAGACCCACCAGTTTAGGGCGTGGCCACAATCAGGGTCAAGGCAAGGCTACGCCGCGCCGACGCGTGGGGGTGCATTCGATCGGCGGGCATCGCGGAACGCAACCTAGATTTGGGGGGGCATTTTTGCACGCGCCGTGGGCTTCAGGGGTGATGGCTATGAAGTGGTGCCTGGTGGGCAAGGTCGATGGCGAGGTCGTGCAAGCGGTCCAGATTGCGTCGGATCGATTCACCATTGGCCGCCGCGAAGCCGTATCGCTGCGCATCCCATGTCCCAGCGTCTCCAAGCTGCACGCCGAGCTGTTCTTGCAGGAAGGCGCGTTGTGGGTGCGTGATCTGGGGAGCACCAACGGCACGTATGTCAACGGAGAGCAGATCCGGTCTGACCTGGAATTGCACGACGGCGACCTGCTGCAGATTGCCATGTCGGCCTTTCGCGTGGCTACGAAGAACAAGACCACAAATGTTGCCACGCAGGCAGTCGATGCCTGCGACGACGCGCTGATCCTCACCCAGTTCGAGCGGCTGTTGTCGGAACGTAGTATCACGCCCAAATATCAGCCGATTGTCGAGATGTCCGGATTGACGACCATCGGGTACGAAGTGCTGGCACGCTCCAAGTTGTTCGGCCTGAATTCCCCCAAGGTGATGTTTGACCTAGCCGCCCGTTTGGACATGGAGCCGCAACTGAGCGACCTGATGCGGTGCGAAGGCATCAAGCAATCGCAACCGGCCGGCTCGCCGCACTTGTTTGTGAATACCCATCCGCGGGAACTCACCGCCGGCAAACTCACGCAATCGCTCCGGGCGCTGCGGACCATGGCTCCGGAGCAGCAGATTACGGTCGAGATTCACGAGACAGCCATCACCAGCCCGGAAGAGATGGAGCAGCTCCGCAATGTTCTGCGAGAGTTGAACATGGGTCTGGCTTACGACGATTTTGGCACCGGCCAGGCGCGGCTGCAGGAGATTGCGATGGTGCCGCCGGACTATCTGAAGTTCGACATGTCGCTCATTCGGGGAGTGAATCTGGCGTCGATCGGCCGGCAGCACATGCTGCGCTCGCTGGTCCAGATGTCGCGCTCCTTGGGAATTCGCACCTTGGCGGAGGGCGTAGAGACCGAGGACGAGCATGTCGCCTGTCAGCAATTGGGATTCGAATACGGCCAAGGCTTCTTCTACGGCAAGCCAGCCGACCTGACTGCTTCCGGAGCCGCACCATGACTTCCCCAACAACAACCGCCGCGCCGACCTCGACCGCCGGAGCTACGAGCCTGATTGGCCAGTTGCTCAGCGATGAATTCTTTCGTCCCGCGGCGCCGCGCACCTGGAAAGAGGTGGGGTTGCCTGCTTCGCTCGTGGAGTCGTTAGTCTGCAAGTATCTGGCCATCGTGGGAACGGATTCTGGCCGTGGCATGGCGGGCAAGCTCTGTCTCCCCTTCGCGTTGATGGAGCAGGTCTACGCCGGCTTGCGTACGCGGCAGATCATCGTGCATGGCGGAGCCGCCCCGCTGGGCGATTACTGCTACAAGCTCACCGAGAGTGGGCGCGAACGCGCCACGGCCTTCGAGCGGGCTTGCGCCTACGTCGGTCCGGCCCCCGTCCCGCTGAACGACTATGCCGTCTCGGTCGAGGCCCAGACCATTCGCGCAGAGGCCACCAAGCAGCGCCATCTGCGCGAGGCTTGCCGCAACATCTCGCTGCCGCCAGAACTCATGGACGACCTCGGGCCCGCCATCAACTCGGCGGCCGGCATGCTTTTGTACGGCGCTCCGGGCAACGGCAAATCCACGCTGGCCCGCTGCATCACGTTTTGCTTCGGCCAGCACATCTGGCTGCCCCGCACGCTGATCGACGATGGCCAGCTCATCAAGCTGTACGATCCCGCGCATCACGAGGCCGTGCGGTCTTCTCCCGGCGCTGCGGCGCGCGAGGACGATATCGATGCGCGGTGGATTCGCATCCGCCGGCCGACCGTCATCGTCGGCGGCGAGCTGACAATGGAAGCCCTGGAGATCCAGCACGATCCGAGGTCCAACGTCAGCGAGGCGCCGCTGCAAATGAAGAGTAACTGCGGCTGTTTGCTGATCGACGACTTCGGCCGTCAGCGGATCGAGCCCAAAGACCTGCTCAATCGTTGGATTGTGCCGCTGGAGCATCGCTGCGATTACCTCACGCTGACCACGGGCAAGAAGATTGAGGTTCCGTTCGAGCAGTTGATTATCTTCTCCACGAACCTGGACCCGGGCGAGTTGATTGACGAGGCCTTCCTGCGGCGCATTCCTTATAAGATCCACGTCGACGACCCCGGCGAAGACGAGTTTCTGCGGCTGTTCGAAGCGTACGGCAAGACGCTGGGCTGCACGTTCCGGCGCGAGGCAGTCCAGCAACTGCTGGACGTCCACTATCTGCGCGTGGGCCGTCCGTTGCGGCGTTGCCAGCCGCGCGATCTGCTGCTGCAAGTACGCAATTACTGCGCTTACCACGACATGGCCGTGGAAATGAAGTTCGAGTATCTGGATCGGGCGGCGCGCACTTACTTTGGCGCGGGCCTGCAGCGGAAAACCGAGACGAACTAAATGAGCGACAACCTGAACAACAGCGGCGCCACGGCAACCAGCGATCAGGTCGTGGCCGGTTACACGCTGGTGGAACGCCTAGGCTCCGGCGGTTACGGCGAAGTCTGGCGCGCCGCAGCCCCCGGCGGGCTCACCAAGGCGGTCAAGATCGTCTACGGCAACTTCACCGAGACGCGCGCCGCACGCGAGCTCAAGGCATTGGACCGCATTAAAGACGTGCGGCATCCGTTCCTGCTCTCTCTGGAGCGGATCGAAGTGGTCGACGGCCGCCTGGTGATTGTCACCGAGCTGGCCGACATGAGCCTCAAAGATCGCTTCCAACAATGCCGCGCTGCCGGACTCCCTGGCATTCCACGCAAGGAACTGATTACCTATTTGCGTGATGCGGCAGACGCCTTGGACTTCATGCACGATCGCTACTCGCTGCAGCACATGGATGTAAAGCCCGAGAACCTGCTGGTTGTCGGCGGCCGGCTTAAGGTGGCTGACTTCGGACTGGTGAAGGATCTGCACGAAGTCTCTGTGTCGGTGTTGGAAGGCATGACGCCTCCCTACGCGCCGCCGGAGTTGTTCAACGGCACGCCCAGCGATCGCAGCGATCAGTACAGCCTGGCGGTGGTCTATCAAGAGATGCTCACGGGCGAGTTGCCGTTCACGGCCCGCACTTCGGCCGAATGGGCGCGCATTCACATCGCCACGGCGCGCAAACCCAATCTGGAGCCGCTGCCGGTGACGGAGCGTCGCACGGTGGATCGCGCGCTGGCGCGCCTGCCGATCGATCGTTACGGCAACTGCGTGGAATTTGTCGACGCCTTGCAAGGATTGACTGCGTCGGCCACTACCGGAGCTCGACCGATCTCTCCGATGCCGCAAGCTGCCGCGCCCGATAAGGCCCGCACCGTGCTGCGGAGTGCTCCCAGTGCCAGCGATGCCTGGGATCGGACCATTCCGATTGCCGATATTACGGCCAACGTGGCGTTCGGAGAGATCGCCGAAGAGGACAACAAGCTCTCGTCGCATCCATCAGGCGGCACCAACACGCTCGATGCCGTGCGCAGCAAGAGCCCCATCGTAAAGCTGCCGCCCCTCGAGTTCGATCCCGAGCTGTGGCAGCCGCGGCCCACCTTGGTGATTGGCATCGGGGGAACCGGTGCGCAGATCGTGGGCCAGTTGCGGCGGCGTTTGAGTCGGAAGTTCGGCCGCTCTGCGAACTATCCGGCTTGGGCAACGCTGCTGGTCGATATCGACGAAGAGCAGCTTCGTCAGGCGGTCGATGTGGAGGGCACCGTGCTCGCTGCCGACACCTTGCACACGCCTCTGCGAAGCACGGCGGAATACCGCGAAGAATCGGTGGAGCTGCTTAAATGGATCAGTCGACGCTGGCTGTATAACATTCCCCACACGCGGCAAACCCAAGGCTGGCGTCCCTTGGGCCGGCTGGCCTTCGCCGACAATGGCAAGCGGCTGATGGCCCGCGTGCGTGAGCGCCTGGAGGAAGTTCTGTCTCCCGCCGCGATCGAGCAATCCAGCCAGTGCCTGGGGCTGGCCTTCGCCCCGACGCCGCGGGTTGTGCTGGTGGCCTCGCTGTGCGGAGGCACGGGAAGCGGCATGGCGTTGGACACCGGCTACCTGATTCGCCAGGTATTCGGCGATCTGGGCCTGGAGCAGGCCCAGTTGATGGGCCTGCTCACCATCTCTGCCCCGAGAGACAACTCCGTGCGGGAACAGGCCTTGGCCAACGCGTATGCCTGCTTGAAAGAGCTCCATTACTACAACCACGCGTCGCTCGGATATCCCGGCGACGAGTTCAGCGGCCTGCAGCCCGCGCAGCAAGGCGTTGCTCCGTTCGATCATCCCTATTTGTTGCATCTAGGTCAGTCGCTGGACAACGAGCAGTTCGTTGCGCAGTGCCACCTGGCCGCCGAGTATCTGTTCTTCGATCAGGCCACGCCCATTGGCCAGATGCTCGATGGTTGCCGAGGGGAACCCGCGCCCACCCAGAATGAGAATGCCCGCGGAACGGTGCGGTCTTGCCGGCTGTTGCCGCTGACGTTCTCGGAGCACGATCTGGAGGCGTCGATCCAACAGCGGCTGAACGAGGAGCTGGCCACGCATTGGTCGACGCACGAGCGGCCGTTTGTATCGCCTGCCAATCCGTCGGACCGCATTCGGCATCTACCTGACACGGTGCAGCTTGCCGCCGCGGACCGCGTGCGGCGTGTGTTGGGGGGCGTGGCGCGGCCCGAGTTCTTGGAACTGATCAATGCGCTGGCCGCCCAGGCGCAATCCGATGTGGTGGCGGGAAGTGCTTCCATCCTGGCCGCGCTCGAGACGATCCGGGAGGTCCTGCAAACCTGGAAGTCGGCGCGGCAAATCCAGCCCGCCTTGCCGGCCAAAGACGCGGCCTATGCCGCCGCGTTGCGAGCCGCTTTGCAGGAGCGACTGAAGGCCATCGTGCCCACGCTGGCCGGGCGGATCTCGCAGTGCGTCGCCGTATGGGCCACGCAATCGCTCGGTCCCGGCCGCACGGGCGCTCCCACGTGCTTAGATGTGCTCGGCACGCTCCCCTCGCGCGCCGCCTCGTTGATTCAGGAAGAAGTGCAACACGTTTTAGCAGAGACGCAGGTGGGTCCCTGGATTCTGCCCGCCTTGGGCGATGCACGGCACGCCATTCTGTGCTGGCGGGAGTTCCTCACCCAGAGCGAACCGTTGCCGCTGGCTGCCGGAGGCCAGCGACGGCTGGCAATTATCGCGTCCCCTTCGCCGGCCAACGCCATTCTATGCGAAATGCTGGAGACGGCATTCTCCGAACCCACGGCCGTGGTCGCTCACGCTTCGCCCGTGGTCTGGCTGCTGCAAGAGGCTGAGCAGATTCCGCTGCTGGATTTTGCCAACGAATTGCTGGCCCATCTCGATCTGGTGAAGGAAGCCGCTTCACGGCTGCACACCCGGATCGACGTCGTCTGGTCCGACGCCTTGGGTGCGTGACCCTCGTGGCGAGCGGGGGACGTAAGTCCCCTGGTTCGCAGCGGTCGGAGAGCGGAAGAGTACCAGTGGCAAGGCCGTAGAGTAGAGGTTAACCTACGACTCTGGTCGGCTCGTTGCCCTGTCTGCGGTTCAACTTCTCCAAGGTCATCATCATGCTGCTCCAAGCGATTCGGAATGTGGCCGCGACTCTGCTGGTTCTTGCGACCAGCTCCGCAACTGCGGACGAGCGTCCCAATATCGTGCTGATCCTGGCCGACGATCTGGGGTATGCCGATTGCGGATTCAATGGCGGCCGGGAGATCAAGACGCCCCATCTCGACAGGCTCGCCGGCGCCGGAGCGGTGCTCGAGACATTCTATGTGCAACCCGTGTGCTCGCCCACACGCGCTGCGTTGATGACCGGCCGTTATCCCATGCGGCATGGCCTGCAAGTCGGCGTCATTCGACCCTGGGCCAACTACGGCTTGCCCTTGGAAGAGCGAACGCTGGCTCAGGCACTGCGGGACGCCGGTTACAACACTGCCATCTGCGGCAAGTGGCATTTGGGGAGCTTCGATAAGGCCTACTGGCCGCAGGCCCGCGGATTCGATCATGCCTATGGCCACCTGTTCGGCGCGCTCGATTACTTCACCCACATCCGGGATGGCAAGCTGGATTGGTATCGCAACGGCGAACCCCTGGAAGAGGAGGGTTACAGCACGCACTTGTTGGCTCGCGAAGCGGTGCGCTTGATCGAGCGGCAAGATCAGGCGAAGCCGTTCTTTCTGTACTTGCCCTTCAACGCCGTCCATACCCCGTTGCAAGTGCCCGCGAAGCACCTGGAGCCTTACGCTCATCTGCAGGGCCAGCGCCGCACGTTGGCTGGCATGTTGGCCGCCATGGATGAAGCCATTGGCCAGGTGGTCTCCGCCATCGAGACCCAAGGCATGCGGAAACGCACGCTGTTCCTCTTTTCCAGCGACAATGGCGGTTTTGCGCCGGGCCGCGTGACAGACAAC
>JBGTDH010001034.1:0-4347 GCA_041748435.1 Pirellulales bacterium | reverse complement strand
GCCGCTTTGATGCTGACCCTGGGCCTGCTCGCCCTGATCACCGGCTTCCTGCCCATCGCCGGCCTGCTGGTGGCCATCACCGGCTTCGCGCTGTTCGTCGGATCGTTTATTCGCCGTCAACCGGCAATCGCGTGATCGGTGGCAGGGCAAGTCAGAATTTCAAGATGGTGAAGTGTAGGGTGGGTCGAATCATCGAGACCCACCAAGCGCCGCAAGGAGTTAAGGTGGGTCTCGCGGACTCGACCCACCCTACACCTTTCCTGGATTCAATAACTGACTTGCCCTGTGAGCTGCGGCACTTTTGTGGATCGGCGGGATGGTCTACAACTAGCGGCACGAGGTTCCTCTGCTCCGCACTCTTCCACTTCGCACCGATGCTCGAGCCGCTGGCGTATCTGAACGGCCGCCTGATTGCCGCCAGCCAGGCGGTGGTCTCGGTCCAGGATGCGGGCTTTGTGCTGGGCGTGAGCGTGAGCGAGCAGTTGCGCACGTTTCGCGGAGAGCTGTTCCGCGTGAAGCAGCATCTGCGGCGACTGTGGCGTTCGCTGGAGATTGTGGGCGTCCAGCCGCAAGTGCCGCTCGATGAGATCGGCCACATGGCGTTCGAGCTGGCTGAGTACAATCAACGTCTGCTGGCCCCCGGGGATGATCTGGGACTGGCGATCGTTGTCACGCCGGGCTTGTACGCAGCCTACGGCCAATCGGAGAGCACGGTCTGCATCCACACGTATCCACTGCCGTTTCATTTGTGGGCCGAGAAATACACGTGTGGGCAGGCTCTGGTCACCACGACGGTCGAACAAGTCTCGCCCGCCGCGTGGCCGGCGGAGCTCAAGTGCCGCAGCCGCATGCACTACTATCTGGCCGATCGCCAGGCAACGCACATCGAACCCGGAGCGCGGGCCGTGCTGCTCACTTCGGCCGGCTTTGTCTCCGAAACGGCCACGGCCAATGTGCTGATCTACGACGACGTGGAGGGCCTGGTCTCACCGCCGCGCGAGTCGATTCTGCCGGGCATCAGCCTGGAGGTGGTGCGGGAGCTGGCCAACCAGTTGGGCATCCCCTTTAGTCATCGGCAACTCACGCCGCAAGACCTCGCGGTGGCCGATGAGGTGCTGCTGACCACCACCCCCAACTGCATGCTTCCCGTCACGCGCTTCAACGGCCGCAGCCTCTCCCACGGTAAACCCGGCCCCACATTCCAGCGCTTGCTCGCCGCCTGGGGAGAGCTCGTGCATCTCGACATCGCCCATCAAGCGCAACAGTTCGCAAAGCGATAGAATGCAGCATGCCCGCTGCCGCCTACATTCACGTTCCGTTTTGCGCCCATCGGTGTGGGTATTGCAACTTTACGGTTATTGCCGGACGGGACGATCTGATCGGGGCGTACCTGGCGGCGCTCGGAAAGGAACTGAGTTGGCTGGAACATCCGCGGCCGGTGAAGACGCTGTTCTTGGGGGGCGGCACGCCCACGCATCTGCCCGTGGACAAGCTGCAAGTGTTGTTGAGTCTATCGACGCAGTGGTTTCCTCTTGCGCCGGGGGGCGAGTTCAGCGTCGAGGCCAATCCGGCCGATCTGGATGCGCCGCGGGTAGAGGCCTTGGCCGCGGCGGGCGTAACGCGCATCAGCTTGGGCGCGCAGTCGTTTCAGCCGCGCAAGCTAAAGCTGCTGGAGCGGGATCATGGTCCCGCGCAGATCGAGCGCAGCTTTCAACTCGCACGCCGCCACGTGCAGAGCGTCTCGATCGATCTGATTTTTGGGTGCCCGCAGGAAACGCTGGCCGAGTGGCGCAGCGATCTGCAAGCCGCGCTGACGTTCGCCCCCGATCATATATCCACCTATGGCCTGACCATCGAGCGGGGCACGACGTTCTACAATCGCCTCACGCATCAGACGCTCGCGCGGTTGGGGGAAGAAGAGGAGCGAGCCCTGTACGGCGAGGCCATCGACACGCTCTCCGCCGCCGGCCTGGAGCATTATGAGGTCTCTAACTTCGCCCGTGCGGGGCGGCGCTGCCGGCACAACGAAGTGTATTGGGCCGGTGACGAATACTATGCCGCCGGCCCGGGCGCCGCGCGATACGTGGCAGGACGGCGGGAAACGAACCATCGCAGCACCAGCACCTACCTGCGCCGCGTGTTGGCGGGGCGCTCCCCCGTGGCCGAATGGGAAGAACTATCGCCGGAAGACCGCGCCCGCGAGGCGTTGGTGCTGGGACTGCGCCGCAGCGCGGGCATCGATTGCCACGCCTTCGCAGACCGTTTCGGCTGGGAGGTGGCGTCGCTCGGCGGCGCCGCGTTGCAGCGTCACTTGAAGTGGGGCTTGCTCGAACAGCCCGAGAATCATCTGCGATTGACGCGCTCGGGGCTCTACATCAGCGACAGCCTGTGGGGCGAATACCTTCGCACATAACCGACCTGCCACAGGTACCGGGCTACACCGAGTGGCGAGAGCGCTTCTTGCGGCTGCCATTGGCGAGAGGCTTGAACTCCAGGTCGGTGACGAGCAGCAGATCGACGATGTTCATGCGATCGTCTGGCTGCCACACCACGAGCGTTCGACCGCTAGGAGCGGGAGAGATAAACTCCCGCGATTGCACGGGAATCTCGCGCCCATCCGCCAAATGAATGACGAACGTCTTGAACGGCTCTGCACTGTAAGCATTGCGAATCTGCTCGATCGTCACAGCGTCGTCTCCCGTTTGGAGTTCCGTAGTTTGGAGTTCCGTTTTGTTTGAGATTTGAGATTTGATTTGGAGTTTGGGATTTGCGTCTTACGCCGCGGGGCGCTCGTACTTGCGGTCGGCCGGTACGGCTTGCATGAGCATTTCGATCAGCTTGCTGCTGCCGACGCCGGCGGCTTGCGCGGCGAAATTGCCGGCGATGCGATGACGCAAGGCGGGCTTGGCCACGGCTTGGACGTCTCCCACCGTGGCATGGTAACGGCCGTAGAGCAAGGCGCGGGCTTTGGCGGCGCTCACCAGCGTGAGCACGCCGCGGGGGCCGGCGCCCCAGTTGACCCACTTGTTCACAAAATCGGCCGCCTCGGTGGTGTTGGGACGCGAGGAGCGCACCAGGGCGCAGGCATAGCCTAGCACCTGATCGCTGACGGGCACGCGCGTCACGAGTTGCTGGATGTGGATGATCTCCTCGGCCGACATGATCGGCTCGATCTTGCCGAGCTGCCCGGTCGTGACGCGGCGGGCCACCTCCCACTCCTCGGCCGCGCTGGGGTAATCGACCTTGATGTACAGCAGGAACCGATCGAGCTGCGCTTCGGGCAGTGGATACGTCCCTTCCTGTTCCAGCGGGTTCTGCGTCGCCAGAACGAAGAACGGCGCCGGCACCGGATGCACCTTGCCGCCGGCGGAAACTTGCCGCTCTTGCATCGCCTCCAGCATGGCGGCCTGCGTCTTCGGCGGGGTGCGATTGATCTCATCGGCCAGGATCAGGTTGGCGAAGATCGGGCCGGGAAGGAACTTGTACTCCCGCCCGCCGGATTGCAGGTTTTCCTGAATGACCTCTGTGCCCGTCACGTCGCTGGGCATCAGGTCGGGCGTGAACTGGATGCGCTTGAACGACAGGTGCAGCGATTGAGCGAGCGAGCTCACGAGCAGCGTCTTGGCAAGTCCCGGCACGCCTTCCAGCAGCGCATGGCCGCGGGCAAAGACAGCGATCAGCACCTGTTCGATGACTTCGTTCTGGCCGACGATCACTTTGGCCAGCTCATCACGAATCCGGTTGTAAGATTGCTCGCACCGCTGCACGGCGGCGACATCATCGGCGGGAAGCGTCTCGGACATTAGTGGCGTCTCTGTTCTCGTGGGGCGAGTTTCAATCAATGTTTTCGAAATAGCGCCGCAGGCGTTCTTCGTATCCTCGCGGCGCCTGGCGTTGCGAGCGGGCGCGGATGGCGCTGCGGAGCTCGGGGGGCAGCTTGGTGAACCAGGAATCTTCGCGGAACTGCTTGCCGGCGGCGTCGCTGTCCCGCGCTTCGTTGGCGGTGCGGCTATCGCTGTCGGGGCCGGTGGGGCTGAGCTCCAGGTTGTCCTTCCGAGCCTGATTCTCGGCTCGGTCGCCCCCTTTGCTGGTGCCGCCTTTGCCCGTCGGCGGGGTCTGCCCTGGCTGCGGCTGCTGGCCTTGACCCTGCCCCATGGGTTGCCCCTGACCCTGCTGCTGGCCTTGACCTTGCTGCCCTTCACCATCGGCTTCCGCCTGCGCTTGTGCGGCGGCCATCATGGCGGCCAGCTGCGCCATGGCCTGCGGACTGGCCATCATCTGCGCGGTGACTTCGGGCGAGTTGGGAATCAGGCCCGTGCCCATCTGCGCTCCTGGCGGCATTCCGGC
>JBGTDH010001033.1:0-7747 GCA_041748435.1 Pirellulales bacterium | reverse complement strand
TGGCTCGAAGACTCGCGAAGCTCTAATCCTTAATGACTTGGCTCGAAGACTCGCGAAGCTCTAATCCTTAATGACTTGGCTCGAAGACTCGCGAAGCTCTAATCCTTAATGACTTTCTGGACCACCTGCGCGTGGTCCCGAAAATCCCCCGCGCCTGGGAGTGCGGCGACTCGTCGCCGCTTTGGGATTTTTGGACACCGCGAAGATGTCCCGACCCCGCGATCTCTCGACCATAAATCGCGCACGCTTGCGCCCTTCCTGGTCCTCGGAATGGAACATCTGGAGCGCGCCGCCGGGGGCCGCTGTCTCGCGCCCCGTAAGTCCAACCTTCCCGCGGGATTCTGCATTTCTCACCCGACTTTCGAGACTTTCAGCACGCTGCCGGGCAATTCTGGGACGCTCTGCGCGCCCCACGACATCCTGTGGCCCTACCCGCACCGCCGCAGACCCTCGCGCAGGCACTTCTTCATATAGTATACATATGTATATTATTAGTCGTGCCTTGTCAAGACCAACGCACTGTGTTCTTTGTCTTGTTCCCGGGCTTAGTCAGACGTCAACGTCTGTTCCTCTTTGTAAGCGCCCGAGGAGATCGCTAAAGAGTTCAACGGAGGTGTCACGCAGAGGCACAGAGCGCGCAGAGAAAGAGCAGAGATCGAGCAAAGACTAGTGTCACCGAACCGGCCTGTTTTTCCCACGCTTTTCGGCCGCGGTTCGGCGCTTCTTGGGAAGGGGAGTTTTCTTGTCCGCCGTCACGGCGGGGACCCAGCTGGAACCGGCAATCTACTACGGCCTTGGTGCGTTGATCCAGCAGACAACGCCTCGGCTCGTCTGCCTTCCTTCGTTCCCTTCGTTACCTTGGTGTTAAACTGCTTGCCACTAATAGATCCGCTGCCATCCCCGGCAATCCCGTGGCGGATTCGTTTTTGAACAGAAGGCAACGAAGGTAACGAAGAAGATCCGGGGACTCCGTCCCTCAAGTTCGTGCCGCACGCTCGTGATTCAGCGCCAACAGCGCGGCCAGCAGATCGTCGTCGCTCATGGCTGGATCCCAGCCGTAGGCGGCGAAGACGGCGGCGTCGAGCTTCTGGTGGGCCAGGTCCAGCCAGGTGGGGCGCTGATTCTAGAGATTCGTTAGCGTGCGCTTCTGAGCTCCTTCTCGCAATCCTCGTCCCGCGGCACGAGGCGCGGATAGTGGACCGTGCCGATCCCGCGGCTGTCCGGATGGTCAGTACCATTCTGGAAGTTGCCCGAGAGCTTTGAGTTCGTGCGCGCTCTGTGCCAGACCCGAGGCTCTTGTGTTTGGAGCCTTGAGACGCTTCGAGCGCAAGTTGGGAAGATTGCTCGGATAGCCTATCCATTCTCTGAATTGGTGCTCGTCATGAATCGCGTAATGTCGTAACACGCCGAGCAACTTTCTTCGATATGTGGTAGCCTCCTCGCTATCGAGACGAAGGATTCGCACAATGCGCTCGCCAACCGGATTCAGTGCCACGATCTCACCCATTTGCTCGCCGGCATGGTGCATCTTGAGGCACCGGCCAAGTGCTACCACCCCAGGATCTGGCAACTCGCGCCGGCCGCGAATGAGATTCATTCGATGCGTAAGGTAGAGTAGGTTGTCGTAGTCCTGCGTCTGTTCGGGATGCTCCGAACGAGGACGAAGGTGATCGATGTCAAAGTTCCCGATTCGTTCGACCCATTGTTCGCGGATGAGCGAAAAGACACATCGGAACGAGAACTCGTCTCGGAGCCAGTCTCGATAGCTCTCATAGTTGGAGTAGCCGGATGGCCCATGCTTCCTGCGATGCGGTTCCGTAGGGTAGGAAAAGGACTGTTCGGCAACCGCCAGCCGGTCAGCGCTACGTGTCAAATCGAATCGGACCATTTGCCTTCTGCTTTGAGTTGCGAGATGAGGCCGTCCAGGCTCTTTGTTGGATACGGAGCCTCTAGCCGAATAAGCAGGTCGGCCAGATTCTGCAAGCGGTCCAACTCACCACGTTCTCCCGTAGTGAGGCCGTCAGGTGAAAGCTCTTTGTCGATGAGATCACAGCGGCGTTCGTTAGTGGCTTCCCAGTCATAGCGCACAATCATCAGATCCTTCAACGTGACTGAATCAGAAAAATGCTCGGGAAAGTACTCTGGGAATCTCACCCCGACCGGACGCTTCCAGCCGCTGAACTGATCCAAGAGTTCACGTTGTGCATGTGCCGACAGCTCGTATGCTTCAAGCACGGCGGCATCTGCGCGCAATAGAGCCTCACGAATTCTGGCTTCATCGACGGTTCCGTCTTGATTCGCTGGATCGAGAAGTGCTTGTAATTCCTTTCCGCGGCGGTGAAGGTCCCCAAATGGACCAACGCGCTCAATCGGGGGAATCGGCAGGCGCTCTAAAGTGGAATTGTGGTTATGCCGTTCCAAGTCATGCAACCAACTGAACGCATTGGCTAATGGCGAACAGAGCAAGGCCGCGAGAGCGAATTCCGAGATTCCGTCCCGTGGCCAGATCGCAAAAAACTGCTGGCTGAACGCCAAACCATGGGTGTCAGCCCAAGCGGCAATTCGCCATGGGGATCTGCGCTCAAATCGCGCGACGTTGCAGACCACCTTCCGTTTCGACCAGGCGTACTTGTGTGCTCGAGTACGAGCATCCTGGTCCTCGTCGCGCAATGAAAGATAGCGCAATCTACAAAGCCTGAACTGGGAAAGATTCCCTGCCATTTTTTCTACGCCTATATGGAACTCGCGTTTTTCGCTGTCGGATACCACATCCTTCCGCGGAGCAGTACGGGGCTGCCCATCGGTTCGGGGCCGCCAATGAACGCCTCGCCGAATAGTCGCCAGCTCGCCCAGCTTGTCCAAGTGCGACAGTCGTTCCCACAGGTTTGCTTTTGCAGGAATCCACAAGGTGAATGGAGCGCCTGCACTAGGAACCGCAAGAGTCTTCCTGCGTTCCTGTGACACGTGAAAGTCCTCGAAGAACGGGCGCGTCTTCTCGGGGAGGACTTCCGCATATCGCACGGCCACGCGACTGCCCTGCTCTCGCTTGCCGGACGCAATCAAGGCGATGGTTTCGTTATCGGCGTATTGAAAGATGCGAGGCAGCTCAACAATACTGATGTCGTCGTAATGCTGTGCCAACGAGCGGTTCGCGTCCTGATAGAATGGACTGCTCAGGAAACTCTGTGGTAAGACCAGCCCCAGCATTCGTGGCGGCGCGCGCATCAGACGATGCAGCATTTCTGCCGGCGGCGTCGCCTTGATGGCGGAAACACGCTGGCGTTCTTCCCGGCTAAAGCTCTCGTAGGGTGGGTTGGCTACAACAACCGACGCTTCCTGCAGGGCATCGGTCCAGCCTGCCCAGGAGAAAACATCGTCTTGGTGCAATTGCCATCGATTCTCGTTCGGGTAGTCGGAGAGCGTGAGAACCAGTCGACATACTTCGATTGCCAAGGGATCCTTCTCTACGCCGATTAGCATGCGCCGAAAGTATGCGTGCCGTTGCTTGCCCGTGAGGCCAGGAGCAAGGTCTACACCCAGCCGCGTCAAGGCGGAGGCAAGGAATACGCCATGACCGCAAAACGGTTCGAAGACCACGCGCTCGTCGATCGGTAAACGCTCCCAGGGCAAGTGCTCGATAATATAGTTAGCAAGCCCCACGGGCGTACTATGCACGCCAAGTTCGCGCCGCGTTTGCTCATTGATGAACGAACTCTCGTAGATGAATGCCAGATCAGGCACCGACAGGTTCTGAAAGTTCAACGTCCGCGAAACACTCAACCATGCCTGCTCCAAGACTTGCGGATGAAAAAAAGGCTTCGGCAATTTCTCCAACAGATCGGAACCGGAATGGTGTTCTGCCTTGCGTAGGATCTCCAGCGGATCGCTTAGCCCGTCCCAGCCTCGCGCATCTGCCCGGTCCATGAAGATCTTCGCGGCCACAAAACGGAACAAGTATGGAAATAGAGAAGTCACCTCGGGCGACTGGCCATGCACTTGCTCATATGATATCGCTGTTCGGGAAAAGGCCCGCTCGAGTAAGTCCTTTAGTTTCGTCTGAAAAAATTCGGTAAGGACGGGAAAATAGCCGAGGTCGAAGAAATCGAGCTGGCGGTTGGGCCGCACAGCGGCGGCAGACTTAATGCGTCCAATCGCGTCCGGATTCCAAATGTCCCGGTGTGATCCAAATACGTGAGCGAGCGAATCGACGCGGAAGGGATCGCCAATGGGCTTCGGGGCCTGAGTGCCCATTGCCCACGGTTGAACCTCCGTCTCGCAGACCTCAAAAACGAGGGGAGCGCCCAACGCATGGTGTTGCATCACCAGCGGGACGCCTTGATTTGTCGAGTCAGCAACTGCGACGCCAATACATGCGTTTCTGTATGTGAATGGTCTGCTGGAAAAAGCCGCGAGCGGGATGCGGCCAACATGCGACTCGTGTTGACCAAAGTCTGCGAAATGGTAATCAGCGACAACGAATCGGTCGTCGTAACCGACCGATGTCAATGCAGCTCGGAACGCAGTAAGTATCTTGCGTCGATCCATGATGCGGTCAGTAGGTCATCGCGTGTGTCCTGTAAGGTTAACGGGAAGGTGGCCTGCGGCCAACGCCAGAACCTGGTGGCATCACGCCCAGCCGAAGTGCCCGCGCATCCAGACGTCGGCCCAGCCTTTGCCGCCGCCGGTCTTGTGAACGCCGCGCTCAAACGTGTACCAGGAACCGTCGCTATCGACGTCGGCCGGCTTGGGCTGGCCCAACAGTTCGCACAGATCGAGGAAGTGCTGCTGGCAGGCGCTGCGCTCGGAGAGCGTGACGCGTTTCCACTTGGTGATGAACTGCTGGGGAGTCATGCGGCACAAATCGTACGGAGCCGGAACGGGCGACGCTGTCGGACGGGGCGATTGTAACGTGCTGCGGGGAGGAGGGCACTCTTCGAACACGTCACTTCCGCGACCGGGACGATTGTCGCGGTTGCTTCGGTTGGAGCAGAGCGTAGGATGAGCGTGCTCTTTAGACCTGCTGCCGTCGGCAGTCTGCCCCATCATTCTGCCGCCGGGATGGAGTCCGAGGCATCGTCATCCGGAGCCGTGCAGTCGGTCATGTACTCCCACAGCTCGTTCTGGTGGAGCCAAATGGGATCCGCATTCCTGGCAATGAACTCGTCGACAGGCAGTCCCTCAATCAAGACTGGACGCGGAACCCGTTTTTGCTTGCCGTTGATGAAGATCGTCATGAGATCCCTGTTTTGCTCGCGGCGCGCTCTCTTTCCGGCAACGGTCCGATCTTGTCTTCGTTTTTTCATCTGAGCGTCCCCTTGCAACGCCGTAACCTATTCACCCTGCTGGTGCTCGATGCTAGCGGGTTTTGCCGCCCAAGTGCGGGCTATTGTACCGGCTGAGGCGCTTGAGTCTCCACGCCCACAAGCGGCTCTCTCCCCAGAATCTGCTTGACCCGTCGAAAGCGCGGCGGCTCTCGGATTTTTTTGAGCTTGTTGTGGTAAGCTCAACGACTGGACAACCGGCTACAATACGGGATGCCATGAGCACCAACTACGATCGACTGCACCTCGCGTTGGCGGATCTTCAGGCCGAATTGGACGAGCTGGGCCCTGTCGAGCCGCAGCTTCGGCAGCGCCTGGAAGGCACGCTGGCAGATTTGCGGACCGCGCTGGATCAATCCGATGCGGCGGATGCGCATCCTGGCTTTGCCCAACGGCTCACGGAAACGGCCCGTCATTTTGAGGAAACGCACCCGAACCTGGCCGGCATGATCGGCAGCGTCATCGACGCCCTCGGCCGCATGGGGATCTAACACCGTCAGTCGCCCCAGGGGCAACGAACCACGAACCACTAACCGTCTTCGTATGCACTATCAAAACGTCTGCTTGGAGAGCTTGGCCTACACGCTACCGGAGGAGATCGTTACGTCGGAGCAGATCGAGACCTGGCTCACGCCGCTGTATGAACGCCTGCGGCTTCCGGCCGGGCGTCTGGAGTTGATGTCCGGCATTCGCGAGCGCCGCTTCTGGCCCCGCGGCATGCCCCCGAGCGAAAAGAGCGTCGAGACCGGCGAGAAGGCCATCCGCGCCGCCGGCATCCATCGCAGCGAGATCGGCGCATTGATCCATGCCTCCGTATGCCGCGATTTTCTGGAGCCCGCCACGGCCTGCGGCGTGCATCAACGCCTGGGCTTGTCCCGGCAGTGCGTGATCTACGATGTCTCCAACGCCTGCCTGGGCATACTCAACGGCATGCTGCAGGTGGCCAACATGATCGAGCTGGGGCAGATTCGCGCCGGCCTCGTGGTGGGCACGGAAGGTGGCCGGCAGTTGGTCGAGACCACCCTCCGGTATCTCAATGAAACGAAGACTCTCACTCGCGATGAGGTGAAACTCGCCGTGGCCAGTCTCACCATTGGTTCCGGCAGCGCCGCGGTGCTGTTGTGCGATCGCGAGCTGAGCCAGACGCATCATCGACTCACGACCGCCGTGGTGCGAGCCAACACCGAGTGCTCGCAGCTTTGTCACAGCCAAAGCGAGGAAGAATCGCGAGGTTCGTATCCCCTAATGCTCACCGACTCCGAGCGGCTGATGCGAGAAGGCATCGCCCTGGCCCAAGAGGCGTTCACAGAATTCCTCCCCGCCGCCGATTGGAACCTTAGCGATATCGACAAGACCTTTTGCCATCAAGTCGGCTCGGCCCATCGCAAGCTGATGTTCCAGGCGCTCCAGCTCGACCCGCGCATCGACTATCCCACGCTAGAGTTCCTCGGCAACACCGGCTCCGTGGCTCTGCCCATCTCCGCAGCCCTCGGCATCGAGCAAGGCCACGTGCAACCCGGCGATCGCGTGGCCCTCCTAGGCATCGGCTCCGGCATCAACACCATCATGCTCGGCGTCGAATGGTCCGCCGTTGGCGCCAAAGAGGGCCAGTCCGAAAATCGCTCCCTCGCCGCCGGCCGATTCTCGAAGGTTGGAACCAAAGGCAATTGATCTCGATGGGAATGGGTCCGACATTTCGTACCGCTTCCACGGGATCGCTGGCTAGAATCGTGATGGAGGTATTGTGTGGAAACGATTCAATTCAGCGCGATGGTCGATCAGGAGCAAGTCATCCGCCCGCCTACGGGAGTCGTAATCCCACAGGGGGAAATTGAGGTGACGGTGCGGTCGCGCACCAGCGCACCCACAATGTCGGATGACGCGCTCGCCTCAACCCGCGATTGGCTGCTGGCTATGGCTGCGGATGCGGAGCGGGCGAAGCCGGATCTGCCAGCGGATCTAGCCATTCACCACGATCATTACGCGCACGGCTACTGAATCTGCGCGTATTAGCGTGGATTAGTGTCAATTAGTGTTCCGCTTTTTCCTGAGCGCCTCGCGTTGTCGGTTGTGACATTGACGTTGCTGTTGCGACATGAAGGTGAGACGCAAGTGGAGACAGAACAGGGAACACTAATTCACGCTAATCCCCGCTAATCGCCGGAGCCAGCAACAAGCCGGGAAGATCCATTGCACTGTGGCGGCGGGACCACTCACCGGGACCGATTCGCCAAGGCTGGCCCGCGCGTCTAAGATAACGGACACGTCGATGTGTCGCGTTACTTTCGTCGCTGTGCAGGTGTTGTATGCTTCGTTGGCAGGATCGGTTGGATCATATTGTGGAGACGATGGCGGAGATGAGCCGCCAGACCGAGCCGCAGGCCATGGTGCGGGCTTATGGCCGCCGCATGCGCATGCTGCGGCAG
>JBGTDH010001032.1:0-4674 GCA_041748435.1 Pirellulales bacterium | reverse complement strand
GCGACTACGACGATCGGCCCGGCTATCAGGCCGACTTCCTGGGTGATGACGATCTCCTGATCCCGCTTCCGACCGTGAATCCTCGGCGCGTTAAGGACCTGACGCGCCAAACCGCGGGCGCTCACAAAGGGTCGCCCGAGTTGAAGTACATGCATTTCTCCATTCTGATGAGCCGCTCCCGCAAAATGCCCTACCTGACGGCCGTGAATATCGACGGCGACTCCTTGCTGCGCCCCAAGCGCAAGACCGACGTCTGGCGGTTCGATCCGCGGATTCCACTGGCCGATCAACTCGGCAACCCACTGTATGCCGGCAACAACCTGGATCGCGGGCATCTGGTGCGCCGACTCGATCCGATTTGGGGAGAGGAAGAAGAAGCGCTGCTGGCCCAGGAAGACACCTTTCACTTCACCAACTGCTGCCCACAGCATGCGCGGCTGAACCAGGCCAAGGCGCTCTGGGCCGGCCTGGAAGACTATGTTCTCGACAACACCGACGAACGCAATCTCAAGGTGACCGTCTTCACGGGTCCGGTCTTGAACGAAGACGGTGTCAAGTATCGGCAGACCCTCATTCCCGAGGAGTATTGGAAGGTGGTGGCCAACGTGCGCTCCGATGGCTCGCTCTCTGCCACGGGCTACGTCCTCAGCCAGGGAAAATTCCTGGACGACATCGAATTTGCCTTTGGACCGTTCCGGACCTTCCAGGTCCCGCTCCACAGAATTCAGGAGCTGACCGGCATCTCGTTTGGATCTCTCTCGGACTTCGACCCTCTGGATAGCATCGAAGGCGTGGTCGGCGCGCTTGAGATCGATTCACTCGAGCGCATTGTGCTGTAGTCGCAAAACTTATTCGCCTATCGAACTTCTCATGCCGGCGATTGAAGTCGCGGCGCAAAAGCGAGCCATGAATCAGGACACCCCCAGTGCCGTGGATGAGGTGCTCCGCGTGGAGGCGGAGGAGATTGCTGCCCGCCGGCGGAATGCCACCAGTCGCAAAACCGTGCCTCCCGGAAATGGCAATGGGCACGTTAAATCGATTCCTGACGAACTCTCAGGCACTCCGACAGAGGCCGCGTGCCGTCCCACGCGGGAACAGCTTCCCGCTAACTTTCCGACGGTGGGATTGGCGCTCTCGGGGGGCGGCATTCGCAGCGGCAGTTTTTCCTTGGGATTTCTGCAGGCGCTCTATCGGCGCGGCATTCTGAAGCACGTCGACTATCTCTCCACGGTCTCCGGCGGAGGCTACGCCGGAGCGTTCTTCTCGTCCTTAGTGCTGGAAAACAAACAGCCGCGCATCAACTGGAACCCTCGCGAGGATTCTGCCGAGGGGGCGAAGCTTGATATCCTGCCGGATGGCTGCGGGCGGCAACCCAAGCGTTTGTCGCAGTTACTTTTTGGCGGCTGCCGCCTGAACGATCCGCTCCCTTTTCTCAGTCATTGGTTCTTGGGTGTGCTGTTGCTGAACCTGTGGGCCTTGAGCGGTCTGGTGGCCATCCTGGCCTTACTGGCCTACTTGTTTCGGCGCCTCGACACGGAAAACTGCAAGATGTGGCTGGCTGAGCTCGGCGCAACAGGAGACATCGACCGCACTTTCGTGCTGCCTATGTTGAGCTTCCTGTTGTGGATCGGCGTCGAGGCGGGATCCAAGCGATGGCGCCGCCTGGACGGCTTCCGACGGCCGGCATTCGCCGTGTTTTGCGCCCTGCTGGCCATGGGGATTTGCTCGATGCTCTTTACGGGCGACATCAGTTCGCCGGTCGTGGAAAAGAACCTCTCCGATCCGGCAGAGTTTCGGGCGAAGGTTCGGACCTGGTCGCACGATCTGGAAAAGTTGTTGCTGGCGGCGCTCGTGGGGGCGCTTTTGCCCTATTTGAATCCCAAAGCATTGTTGCGGAGCGGAACACGTGCCCCAGACGCAGCGACGCGATGGAATGCCATTGAACGGTGGATCTTCGCCATCGCAAGCCGGGCCTTTTTGTTTGGAGTTCCCTTGTTATTGTTTGGTCTCCTGGCGAGTGAGAACATCTCGGGATACAACGAAGCTCGACCCCAGAGACAGCACCTCACGGCTTCTCACATCGCGCGGTTCGACGAGTTCTTTTATCGCGTGGCCTCCGAACATAAGGCAGGGCTCAATCCGGGGAAGCACATTTGGAACGAGCTCATTCAGCATCCCCAGAAGCTCAGGGCGAAGTACGACCAGCGCGCTGGCGTCCCGATCAGCCCGCCGTGGTTCGCTGACGCTAACGGGGCTAAGCAACTCGAGAACGTTAGTGCCGCACATCACGCGGTTATGGACCGGGACGATACGCTGAAAGAAAACCTGCTCAAGCTGGGAAATCTGCTGCCCTGGAATTGGACCGCGTTCTCCAAGCATCTGGAGCAGCGCAACCAGGTATCTCATGCTCGCCGCGCCGTCGTCGACGTGCTCAACGAAGTCCTGGCCGATCCGCGGTTCATCGAGAAAGTCTCGATAGGAATTGCCGGAAGCAAGGATTCCGAGGAAGTGCAGCGTCTGCTGGCAGAGGGCACGGGCCTCTACCGCTGGCCGCCACCCGACACAGCTAACTCCCCGCTCGAGGACGAAGTCCGCCGCAAGAACTGGGATTTCCTGATCGCCCACTACGGCAACATGATCCGCTCGCCGGATATTGTGTTCAACACCATCGTCGGCGATGCGGACCAGTCGTTCCGACTGAGCGTGTTTCGATGGTCATTGCTGGTCACGGTAGTTCTGGGTTTGCTCATCGATCTCAATGGCACGTCCCTGAACGGCTATTACCGCCGCAAACTGGCGGAGCTCTGGATCAACGAATCGCCGCAGCATGGGTATCAGATTCCCCTGTCGCAGCTCTCCACGACCGACAAAGGCGGTCCCTATCATCTACTGAACGGGACGCTCAATCTCATGTGGCGCGACAAGTATCCCACGCAGGACGCACTTGGAAGATTCACCTTCTCCCGCCGCTTTTGTGGCTCCAAACGGACGGGTTATGTGCAGACCGACTCCTACTTCAACAACAAGCTGGATTTGGCCGACGCGTTGGCCATCTCGGGCGCCGCGGTGAATCCGGCGGCGGTGGCCAACCCCCTGGCCCGCGTTCTGATGCTCCTGTTGAACTTTCGTCTGGGACAATGGCTGCCCAACCCTGCCTGCAACCGCCTCGGTCACTGGTGGGGATCGCCGCTCAGGCTCTTCATCAATTTTCTGTTCTGGAAGCCGGAGGATCGGGCCTACTGCTTCGTCTCCGATGGTGGACACGATGAGAACAGCGGGGTCGGCGCGCTGCTGGAACGCCGCTGCCGGGTCATCATCGCCGTGGACGCCAGTTTTGATCCCGACTATTCCTTTGTCGATATGTTAAGACTCATTCGCCTGGGCGCCGCCGAGCATGGGGTGCGAATCGTCGAACCCGGCAAGTCCGTCAGCACTCCCGCGTGCCAGACGCCTCCTCTGCCATTCGACAGACTGATCCCCGCCAAGCAACTCAAGGGCTTGGCTCAAAGCCACTATTTCGTGGCGCACATTGTGTATCCGCCGGCCATTGGACCCGTGTCCGAGCAACCACCTTCCTACCTGATTCTTGTGAAGCCCAACTTCACCGGCGACGAACCGACTGAGCTGCTCCACTACCGCAAGGAGAACCCCGACTTTCCGCACGATCCCTCGGTCGATCAATTCTACGAGCCGCGACGCTTTGCCTGCTACCGGCAACTGGGCGAGCACACGGGCGAAGTTGTCTGCGACGAGTTGTTTAACGAGACCCGCTGGCCCAACACAACGGAGCGAGGCTGGTGGCTGGCGGACGAGTGGACGCTCTCGCAAGCACCAAGCGTTGAGGTCGTGACGAAAATCCCCGCTGAATTCAACGCGTCGACTCGCGCTGCGGTGCTGCATGGCCTATGCCACAGCGATCCCAGTGTCCGCCGTGCAGCCTTGGAACTGTTCAGTCTCGATCAGCTCCCTGCGGGCACTCCCCGGCCGTTGCTGCGCCAAGCCGTAGAGGATCTTATCACCGCTTTCTGGGCCGCCAGCGCCCAGCACGACACCACGTTCCAAGTGCTGCTCTGCGCGGTCATTTCCAAGTATGTTTCGCTACAGGGGGCGCGTTCGTTCTTGAAGCGAGTGTCTCGTGGCGGACAAGGCATTTCTGACGAGGTTGTCCAAGAAGCTCAAATGCGCTCGGTCTCCTTGAAGCCCAGGCGATTGCAGGACCGGGAGAGTGACGAAATCCCCTCTACGCGCGCCAAGAAGGGCTAATGATTAGCCCGGCAGGCCTTAGGTGCTTGTTAGCGTGACGGCGTTCTCCTCACAGTCCCAGCACTTCGTACGGATCGGGCCGGAAGGGGAGTTTGCGGTGGGGGAGGGTGTAGCGGTAGGGGTCGGAGCGCTGGCCGGTGCCTTGCTGGGTGATCTGGCGGCGCTCGAGGGCGCGCTGCAGCCAGCGCCAGAGTGTGGCTTCGCTGGGTGGGTTGCGCGCGGGCCATTGTTTTAAGAGTTGCTTGCGCGTGAGTTGCTCGCTGGCTTCCGAGAGCAGCAGGTGCAGCAGCTCCCAGCCTTCGGTCGTTTCCTCGTCGTCGGGGTTGGCGGCTAAGGCGTAGACGCGGCCGTCGGGAGAGAGTTCGATGACCTGCACGGCCGGGGTCTCGTCGTGGCGAGACCAGCCGCAGA
>JBGTDH010001031.1:0-4825 GCA_041748435.1 Pirellulales bacterium | reverse complement strand
GCGAGATCAACGCCCCTAGGCCTGGTCCGTGCGGCGCGGTTGTAGTTCAACGCGGCTTCTATCCTCATCGCTCCCGATTGCGCGATTTTTCCGAGGCCGCGCTTTGTGCGGGAGCGACGAGGATAGAAGCCAATTCGTTTTTTCGGCGGCGGAGAGGAAGCCTCAACCTACTCACACGGGGAACAATACGATGACCAGCTCTATCCGCACTTGCCTTTGGTTCCGCGACGGTCGGGGACGTGAGGCCGCAGAGTTCTACTGCTCTCTGATCCCGGGAAGCCGGGTTGAGAAGGCCTTTCATGGCGACGCCGGACATGGCGCGTTCTCGGTCATCGACTTCTCGCTTGGCGGGGTGCCGTACCAGATTCTCGACGCCGGGCCGATGTTCACTCTGACCGAGGCGGTGTCGATTTCGGTTTCGACAGAAGATCAAGCTGAGTCCGATCGGCTATGGGCTGCCCTGACCGCGAATGGCGGCGAGGAGAGCCACTGCGGCTGGCTGAAGGATCGCTACGGGGTCTCATGGCAGGTTTTCCCGAAGCGGCTGACGGAATTGACGACGAGTGACGACAAGGACGTGTCTGCCAAGGCGATGGCGGCTATGATGAATCAGATGAAAATCGACATCGCCGCGATCGAAGCAGCCGTTCGCGGTTGAGATGCAGGCATGCCGAACAAAACGCTGCAGCCGACTGCGGGGGCATGATAGGTTTCTGGGACTGTCGGTTTCGGAGGTGATGCAAAACGCCCGTTATGGAGAACTTGCATGCAAACCGCATTGTTCTTGGCGCGTTACGCCGGCGTGGTGGCGTTGGCCGCTGTTCTGTTTCCTGTCTCCGGGCACGGTCAGACTCGCCATGACCCGGCGAACATCATTTCCAAAAAGGACGCGATCTATCCCGTTCTCACCGAATTCCGAACGGCGATGCAGAAGCGCGAAGAGGAGGAGAAGCAGGTCCGTTCTACTTTCCACGATTGGATCAAGGTTGATTCGCCCGCGGCCGCCAAGCTCTTCCCGAATCTCCGGTTCGCGTCGCTGGTGTGGGATATGCATTGCCACCCCGAGTCCAAAGAACGGGTCTCGCTTGCTCAGGGCCTTGAGATGGTGGTCGCGATCGATACCAAAACGAACCGCCTGGCCAAAGAGCTCGGGGTCTACGACAACCATGACAAATTCGGCAAGCTCCTGGCCGATTACAAGGCGACACTACGCGATGCCGCCGAGGCCAGGCTGATATGGGATGCCTCTTGCGACGTTTATGGCCAGGGCTCGAAGACGGCTCCGCTGAAAAAGATCACGGACTCGGAATGGCAACTTGGAATACAGAGTCACGACCAAACCACATCCGTTGTCGATGGCTTCAAAACGGTGGTGACACGCACCTACTACATGAAGGTCCTGGTTGATCCCAAAACAGGCCAAATCATTTCCTCCGCGACTACGGTGGAAACTTCCAACACCCGGAACGTGCCGGCGAAATGAATACCGTTCTGAGTGGCCGGCCGAACCAAAAGTTGCACCTGACTGAAGCAGAACGCCGAGTGGGCGGGCGTAGCCTCCTGGGGCGTCGTCAACCACCCTGCGCTGTGGGGCCTACCGCGGGAGGCGACGGACCCATTGCCGAGTGTGCCCCAGTGGCCGCAGTTCCTCCGCGGCTGCATCCTGTACCGACAGTCGCTGGACATCCAGGCGTACGCGGCGTCGGATCTCCGAGGAAGCTTCCGCCGCGCCGTGAATGCCCTGGAACTGCAATCCGGGGCGTTGCAATTCCAGTCATGCGCCAGTAAAAGTGATCTTGGCGGTCACGCCCTTCGGGCCATTGATCGATTAACCCGAAGCAAATCCGGAACTCACCGACGGGACAGGGAAACGCTATGCGCTTACTGGTAGGCTGGGATACCGCCGAAGAAGCCGACACGATTAGCCTGCTGCTGGGGATCGATGGCGAGCCGCCCGCCGTGACCACCGATGTCGCCGAGTTCCTGAACTATATCCAGAAGGAGCACTTCGACGTCGTGCTGATGGCCATGAACTTCCCTGCGCAGGAAGAGTCATTCAAGCTGTTCATGCAGATTCGCGGGATCATTCCCGATGTGCCCATTCTGGGCGCTTACAATCATGGCGACGTGGCCCACCTGGCGCAGTTCATCCTGCACGGCTTGCATTCCTACGTGGCGCGGGACGCGGCCGGCGAGTTCATCATGCTGCTGGGCACGATTGTTGAATCTGCCTATACCGCGGTGCAGGCGCAACGATCGCGGCAACTCATGGAGCGGTTGCGCGAAGAAATTGATTCCGTACGTAAGCTGCAAGAGTCTGTTATTCCGCGAGACCTCCCCAGTTGGCCGAATTATCGCGTCGCGGCGCGTTACGAGCCGGCCCAGATTCACGTCAGCGGCAACCTGCCGGTCTCCATGGCGGGGGGCGATTATTACGACGCCTTCGGCCTGGCCAAAGACACCATGATCTTGCTGGTGGGAGATGCCGCCGGCCACGGCATGAAGGCCTGCATGTCGATCATGACGATGCACACGCTGGTGCATATGATTCGCGATCAAAGCTATCAGGACACGGCCGCCTTTGTGGCCGAGGTCAATCGCCGCGTCTCGAAGAACACGCTCGTGCAGAGCGACGGCGGCTTTATCACGCTGTTGTACTGCGCCATCGACGTCACCAAGCACCAGATGCAATGGACCTC
The DNA here is from genome assembly GCA_041748435.1 of Pirellulales bacterium. Classification (GTDB taxonomy): domain Bacteria; phylum Planctomycetota; class Planctomycetia; order Pirellulales; family JBGTDH01; genus JBGTDH01. The sequence goes on along the minus strand of JBGTDH010001031.1, from coordinate 2,126 downwards.
CGCGGGTCACCCGATGCCCCTGTTGCACGAATTGGGGACCAACGAAGTGCGGATGCTGGGTCGCGACGACGCCAGCGGCCTGCCGCTGGGCATTGAAGACGAATGGGACTACGAACTCCTGATCGCAGACATTCCGCCCAATTCCCGACTGCTGCTGTACACGGACGGACTGGCGGAAGCCATGTACATCGAGAACGACCTGCCCATCCAGTGGGACCTCCCCGGCATCATGGATTGCATGAAGCAGACGGTGAATCTGACGCTGGAGCAAACGGTCGAGAAGCTGTTCGCCGATTCCAATGCCTTCACGCGGGGCCTGGGGCGCGCCGACGATACGTCGATCGTGCTGGTCGAGCGCGCTGCGGAGTAGACAGCACCTACCACGGGCTCGGACGTCGAGAAAGTTGATGGCCACCGCGCGGGAAACCGAGGCGCCCTAAGCGGCGGAGGCCCTCCGCCGCGAGGCGCCAATCGCTCCTAACGCATGCGGCACATCGAGCCGAGCGACGCCGGTCCCAGGCGCTGCGGACGGCGAATCACGGGTGCGAGACTGGCGCCTGGAACACGGCATCGATCCTCTACGCACGACTTCGACTCGGCCGGCTTCTCGCTCGGCATCGACGCGGTCGAAGCCATCGTCAGGCGGTTGCGGCAACGCGAGGCCAGCGGCGCCGCGTGCGTTAGCACCGACTCGGCTGCATCGTTCATCATGTGTTCCGCCGGGGTGGTCAACGTCACATTGTCGCTGGTCGCGTGATCGCTTGCCACCAAGGGCAGCGAAGTCTTGGGAGGCTTGCCCAGGAGCTCTCCGCGCACCACACGGACGGACTGGGGGGCCTGGATGCCCACGCGAACCGATTGGCCGGTCACGCGGACGATGGTGATGATAATGTTGTCTCCGACTTGAATCTGCTCTTGGGTTTTGCGTGTCAGCACCAACATGGCAAGCTCCTTTGCGTGATCCTGATCCTCTTCTGTTCCCACCGCGACGGAAACTAAAGCACGCGCCGTGCCAGATCGGAGATCTCCCGTGACCTTCGGTTGCAACTCGCGCTCGCGTAACCAGTTAGCCAGTTAAGCCGATTTTTCTGTACAGCAATGCCACTGTACAAGGTCTACAAATCGTTACAAACACAAGTTCTCTTCATGTCCAGATCAGTTCCTGCCGATAACTCCAGATTTTGAGCGTTTGTCCAGCCCACGGCGCCCACGGCGATAGCAAATTGCCGATCGTGGTTGCGATCGGATAGAATGCCACACCTTACCGCCGCCCGCGCGGCGCCTGTATTGCTTCCACTCGATCTTGAAGGATGGTGTGCGATGAGATTTGCAATCTATTGTGTGACGGGCGCGGCCTTGTTGTTGGCTGGCTGCGAAGCCCAGCCGGTGGCCGCACCGCCTGCCGTGGCGACGCCTGCAACTCCGCCCCCTGCGGCGCCCGAGCCGGCGGCAACCGACGTTTCTGGCACACCCCCCTTGGCGCTGGATGCCCTGGCGCTGCCGCTGACACCGGAGAACACGCGGATCGAATTCGTTGGCACGCATGCAGGTGAGAAGCCGGACCCGCGCAAGGGGAGTTTCGGGAAGTTCACCGGCAAGCTGCAAGCAGATCTGGCGGCGTTGTCGCTGAAATCGATTTCGTTTGAGATCGACACCGATTCCGTTGCGACCGAGTTTCCCAAACTGACCGAGCACCTCAAAAGCCCCGACTTCTTCGAAGTTCGCGAGCATCCCAAGGCCACGTTCCAATCGACGAAGATCGAGCCCAGCCAGGAAGAGCCGGGTAAGCTGACGGTCACGGGAAACCTCACACTGCACGGCGTGACCAAGGAGATCAAGGCGCCCATCAGTGTGGAGCTCACGCCCACGGGACCATCGCTCAAGAGCGAGTTCACGCTCGACCGGAGTGAGTTTGGTATGAACTACGCCCCGGACAAGGTAGAGAACAAAGTGGCCCTCACGGTGGTGATCAGCCAGATGCTGCCCTCGGAGAAGCCGGCGGGCGAGCAGCCATGAGCACGGCGATTGAGATCGGCGTGTACGGAGGACTGATCCCGGCCGCCGTCTCCTTCGCAGCGTATCTGATCTGCCAGCGATACCTGCCTCCCGCCGCGGCACAGCGCTAC
>JBGTDH010001030.1:0-3237 GCA_041748435.1 Pirellulales bacterium | reverse complement strand
TTCAATGTTAAGCTTTTAGCATGATCGATCGTCCGATTGACCTTCGGCTCGTTCGCGAGGCGCTCAAACGAAGCCGCGTGGTCGCATTGTTGGGACCCCGCCAGTGCGGCAAGACGACCTTGGCTCGGCAACTCGTTCCCGCCGATTCGTTGAATTACTTCGACCTGGAGGATCCCACCCATGCGGCGCGGCTGGTAGAGGCGGATACCGCACTGCGCCCGCTAAGGGGGCTGGTGGTCCTGGACGAAATCCAGCGACGGCCCGAGTTGTTTCCCCTGTTGCGAGTGCTGGCCGATCGAAAACCGCTGCCGGCGCGATTTCTGGTGTTGGGCAGCGCCTCGCCGGCACTGCTGCGCCAGTCGTCGGAAAGCCTGGCGGGACGTCTGGAGACCGTGCCCTTGGAGGGTTTCCGCCTGGCGGACTTGGGCGCGGCGGCGCAACCCCGGCACTGGCTGCGGGGCGGGTATCCCCTCTCCTATTCTGCCCGCAGTGAAAAGGACTCCGTCGTTTGGCGACAACAGTTTCTACAAACATTTCTCGAACGCGACGTCCCGCAGTTGGGAATCCAGGTCCCCGCTGCCGCCTTGCGGCGATTCTGGAGCATGGTCGCACACTATCACGGGCAGACCTGGAATGCCGCGGAGTTATCCCGATCCTTGGCAGTCAATGAATCGACCGTCCGCCGCCACCTGGACCTATTGACGGATGTCTTCATGCTCCGGCAACTCCCGCCCTGGTTCGAGAATCTTGGCAAGCGGCAGGTGAAAGCACCCAAGGTTTACGTCCGCGACAGCGGGTTGTTGCACGCCCTGTTAGGAATCTCGAGTCGTCGCGACCTGGAGTTGCATCCAAAAGTCGGCGCATCATGGGAAGGTTACGCCGTCGAAGAGGTGCTCAAGGCTCTCCGGCCCGACGAAGCTTACTACTGGGCGACGCATAGTGGAGCGGAGATCGACCTGGTGCTGTTTAAGGACGGACGCCGCATCGGGGTCGAGTGCAAGCGCAAGGATGCGCCGCAACCAACCCGGTCGATGCACGTGGCGTTGGAAGACTTGCAATTGGATCGAATTCTCGTCGTGTATCCGGGCCGCCAGCGCTACGCGCTCGGCAAACAAATCGAGGCGATACCCCTGCGCGAGCTGATTACCGCCACGACGGACCCGCGCCTGCTGTTCAAGAAGCCGCGACGGGAGTGACCTTGTTCGCGGAAAAGAGTTCTTCACGACGCATTGGGGTGTGACCGACGCATTGGGGTGTGACCAATGAAGCCGCTTGGGCTCGCGGCGGCCACGCTATTCGAACGATGACGCCGCGTTCTGAAGCGTTATCTGAAGCAGCCTGCGCACCGCGCACTCGTCTAAGGAAGTCAGCGGCACGCAACGTGCAAGATGCGAGCCTTTGGGAAGTGCTTTCGCAACTTCCGGGCGTTCCGCCGAAGATTTCGTCCCTTAGGGTGTGGAGTACGATATGTTCGTGATTGCGATCCGGCCAGCTTGCGCGTTGCTCCTGCTCGCCTTGATGGCAGCATATGCACCTACCGACGCGGGCCAACAGCCCGCCACCAATAAAAACGTGACCGCGCTGGGAATTCAATGGGTCGACACGCCTGAGGGCGTGGTGGTCCAACAAATCGAGCCGAAGAGTTCGGCGGCGGAGTTCGGACTGCAAAGAGGCGACCTCTTGATTTCGATCAACGAGCAGAGGGTGATTTCCGGCGATACTCTGGCGGCCAGCCTGAAGACGGTGGCCCCGGGCGAGAGGCTTCGAGTGCAGTTTGCGCGCGGCAACGAAACCCTGGTCAAGACCATGGCCATGCCCGACGCGCGTGTCAATATGTTCGGAGCATTCTTACAGCCGGGCGCCGCTAACCGTATTCAAGTGGGCGATGTGACACCCAATTCACCGGCCGAAAAGGCCGGCCTGCTCAAGGGAGACGCCATCCTTAGCATGGCGGGGCAGCGCACCGGTTCCCTGGCCGATCTATCGGCATTCATGGCAAGATTGGTGGCCAGCGATAAGTCGGGCGCCGAGCCGATCGAACTCACGGTGCAACGTCCCCGCGAGGCGGCGCCCGTCACTTTAATGATCGAAAGAGTCCCCACGCTGAAGCCCGTCTCAAATCCCGCTGCTCCCAGTGGACTGGCCGTCTCGAATCCCGTCGCGCCCGAGGCCACGGTGTTGGGCATTGCGGTCGGTGTGCAGGGAAACCGAGTGACCATCACCAAAACCATGGAGCGAGGTCCCGTGGCAGTAGCGGGTATCCTGCCGGGCGACGTGCTTCTAAGCATCGGAAAGCAGCCGATCGATTCGTTTCCTGCGCTAACGGCGGCGGTCGCACCTTTTAAGCCCGGCGATGAAGTGATGGTCGAAGTGCAGCGCGGCGACAAGTCCGGGCAGTTCCGCGTTAAAGCAATCAAGGCGAGCCCGCAGTCCACGGACGTAGTGTTGGACGCCGCAGCGAGTACACCGGCAGGGCAAGGTCCGACCGGAGCTCCGGGACAAGTGCAAACCGGAGTTCAAGTCAACGTGCCCCCCGGAGTTCCCTCCGAGCAAGCGGATCTGGCGACACTAGCCAATGAAATCCGCATGCTTCGAGCGCGCGTCGAGGCCTTGGAGCAGTTGCTCAAGCAGCAGCCTAACCAACAACCCGACGGCCAACGAAATCGACGTCCCTTGCCTTAGCAGCGGTCAAGCGGTTTCAGCGTATTCGTCCTCGTCGGTTTCCGCAAAATCTTCCTCTTTCGAGTCGTCCCACAAGTCTTCGTCGTGGGAGCTCGGGGAAGATTCGCCCTCGGACTCTTCCTCGTCTTCCACCACGGCCAACTTGGCGGGCTTTTTGGCGGCTCGCGGCTTGGCAACAACTTCTTCCTCGCCTTCATCCTCCTCCGGCTCCACGACGATCTTCCGACGCGGTTTCTTGGCCGAGGCCTCTTCCGGCGCCTGACCGCTCATCTCGGCCCACTGCTCGGCCGTGATCTGCACCTCGCGGGCTTGCGAGCCGTTGTACTGCCCCACGATGCCATCCTCCGCCATGAAATCGATCAGCCTCGCCGCGCGACCGTAGCCGATGCCCAAGGCCCGCTGCAACAGCGACACGCTGCCGCGGCCCTCGCGGACGACGACTTCGATCGCGGCTTCGTACATGTCGTCCTTGAGCCGGTTGCTGTCGCCGCCCGTCTTGCCCGCGGACCCGCTCGCGGAGAGCTGCGCGAGCTCCGTGCTGTACTGCGGCTCGAT
>JBGTDH010001029.1:0-7494 GCA_041748435.1 Pirellulales bacterium | reverse complement strand
CTGGAAAGAAATCGAGCATGAAACAAATGATCTGCGACTCTGGCCAACGGCACACATGCCGGCCCGCCCATCCCACGCACGGAGGACGGCGCACGAGCCCATGCAAAATCACACACCGACCTTCGCTTGTTTAAGGCCTAGCTAGGCTAGTCCTCCAACGAAGATCACCCTATTGTCGATGAGGCATGTCGTGGGCCGTGACGATCCCTTGAAGAACTCGACGCCATCAAACTTGGGGCTAGTAGCTAACGGCACTTCCGGCTCGTGGAGTATTGATCTGGATGAAACTCTGTCGGGCGCGTCAAAATGGTTCCTGCAAATGACCGGGCCGAGCATGTATCTCAACTTCGAGGTAGCCGGGCCGGACGTTGTGGACCTCCTGGTTCACTTCATTGAATCACGGTTGGCCCGGCGCGATGAGGGTAACGAGGAAGACTTTAACGTCGGCCACTTTGGGCAGAGTCCCGTATTGTTCTTGTGGGATGCCGAGGGCTCCGGTCGCGGTGTCGTGTTAGTATCGGGACGCGGTGGCTCCAAGATGCGATTCGAGATGCCGCGAGACGACGTGGAATGTTTCGCGGATGCTCTCCGCCAAGTCCGCGACGACCTGTATGCCGAAGGGCTATGCAGCGCGGCTCCTGCCTCCAACATCAAATCGATTTAGTACTCCGGCAGACTGATAGACGATGCCGTTTTGGCAAGCCTGCCGGCTGAAGCCGGTACTACGAACTGCGAACTAGGGTCGGCTGGCGGCGAGGGCAACGTCGGACAAGGTCTCGCGGACTTTGTCGAAGAATTCGAGGTCGTTCACCAGGCAGGGGTGCTTGTACTGCTCCAGGCTTCCGCCGAAGCGGGTGATGCGAGCCGCGCGATACGCCGACCAGGCGCCTTCCGGAATTTCTCGCACCATCAAGGGGCGCAATCGGCCCGTCGCCAGGCGATCGGCGTATTCCATGTTCAACTCGCCCATGTGCCGGTCGATGGCGCGGGTCAGCTTGCGGTGCTGCTGCGGATCAATGCCGCGCTCGATGATCAGCCCATAACCGGGCGGATCACCCCACTTGGGCGCCACCGTGAACATCTCCAGATCGAGGCCCAGTTCTTCGAATCCGCGGCGAACACCCAGCGCCACTTGCATCTCGCTCAGTTTCTCCCCGGTGACGCTGGAGAAGTGAGCCCCCTTGTTCAAGAACTCCAGGACCGGGGCCTGTCCCTCTTTGCCCACGCAACGCACGACATCGTGAATATCGTAGCGATAGAATCCGCTCGAGGTGGTGAGCAGCACAAAGTAGTCGCGTCCGGGGATGAGCTCGTGCGCCTCCAGGACCGTGGCATTCGGGCGGCCGTGCTCTTCCTCGGGGATGAACTCGAAGTATTGCGTCTGGTAATCGATCATGCCGGCGCTGGTGCCATCCTGGAACGGAATGGTGATCCGGCCTTCGCTGGCAGAGAGCCCATGGTCCCGCACGGCTACCTGTCCATAATACTGCTTGAGCCTGGGGAGATACGCTCCCACGGGTCCGCCGGTCCAAACGGCGAGCAGTTGCATCTCGGGCCAGAAATCCACCGGCCGCAGTTCGCCGGTCGTCTCCGCCAGACGCAGCAACTCTTTGGCCCGCGCGGGATTCTTCCGGTCGGTGCGCTTCCGCAGTGCGGCTCGAACTGCCGAGGGCACGTCAACCTGGTCGGACAGCGTTCCGTCGTGGATATCCCGAAGCAACTCGTCGCGGCGATTATTCGCCAAGCGAGCGAATTCCACCAGGGTGCTCGGGTTGGCAGTCATCAGAACTCCGATCTGCGACGTCGCCATGGCAATTCGCAGGGCCGTGTATTGCTTGGCCACCGGATCGGTAATCTTCATCATCGCCGACGGAAGAAGGAACATGTGTCGCGAGACCAACGGGGCGGTGTCGGCCGCCAGTCCGCTGATGTTGCCGCAGGGGATGCCGCCTTCCGTGTAGCACTTGCGCCAATCGCTGGAGAGCTGCAGGTTGAACATCCGCGCGGCGGGCAGATGATCGACATAGGCCTTGACGGCCCAGAGGTTCCAGCCGCGGCGATATTCCCGAAGGAACTCGGTGGTAATGGGGATGAACTTCGACTGTGAGGTGGTGCCCGAGGTAAGTGCGAACATCAGCACGCGCGTACCGGGCCCGAACATGGCGCTGATCTCGCCACGCTTCACCCGTTCTACATAGGGGCGATAGTCCTCGTAGGTGGTAATGGGCAATTGCCTGCGGAAGTCGGCCAGCGAGCGAATCTGCGAGAAGCCGTGTTGTCGGCCGAAATCACTTTCCTGGTTCCGCCGCAGTTTTGTCCACAACACTTCGTGCTGCGTGCGTTGGGCGTTGCTTGCTGCAGCGATGAACTGCTGAACCCGGCGGTTTCGCAACCAGAGGTATGGACGAAGTAGCATCGCTAAATCCGGTGTTTTCGGCGGGATGTAAACTTTGCGCTGTCTGCGAGGCTTGCCCCCTTGCGCCTGATGCTCTAGGCCGCAATGAGGACCTAGAGTCACTACTTTATCAACGATGGAGGGCAAATATCAAACCGCTGTGGTAGGTTTTCGCCATTTGCTGACCCCGAGAGCGAATGATCTTAATAAGCGCCCGATTTCTTGCGGGATGTGCAATTCACGCACCAGCGATTTTTTCGGACGGCCATCGGGCATGGACGTTCCAGGGCGGACAAGGTATTCTATTGTGTTATTGCGATGAGACTTGTGCCTCGACACCCGGCTCCTTCCTGGTTTAGTTCGAAGCCCCGTAGGGCGGCAGGGTCGCTGTAGGCCGTGCAAGGATCGTTGGTCCCACCTCGCTATAAGGCGCTCAAGCTTCTGGTTGCAGCGCCCTCCTATTCATGAAGAACAGCATTTCTTTCTATGCCCGCTGGGGCTTCAGCATCTTGATGCTGGCGGCGTTTTTGCTGCCCGTCGTGGGAATCGGGGCCTTTCAGGCCATGCGCAGCAACACCAACGACGTGCGGGAGTGGTTGCCCAAGGAGTACCAAGAGACCGAGGAATACGCCTGGTTTCAGCAGCACTTTGGCAACGAGGAATTTGTCGTCATCACTTGGGAAGGCTGTACGGTCGATGATGACCGGCTTCGCCTGCTCGCGGAAAAACTCAAGCCGGCAAAAGAGGTCGACAAGTTCGGCCAAGAGATCGAACTGGTTCGACGCGTGGTGACGGGCCGCTCGGTGATGGAGAAGCTCTCCTCGCCCCCCGTGAGCCTGGAACCGGATGCGGTCAAAGAGCGTTTTCGCGGATCTCTGTTTGGCAAGGACGGCGAGCTGACCTGTATTATCGTCACGCTAACCGATGCCGCCAAACGCGACCTGAACTCCACCCTCCGAGGCATTCGACGCCTGGCGACGCAGGAATGCGGAGTTCCGGAGGACCAACTGCGTCTCGGGGGGCCGCCGGTGGTCAACCAGGCCATCGATTCCGCCAGCTCCAAGTCGATGCGGCAACTGGCCGCGCTCTCGGGCATCGTGGGGTTATTCATCGCCTTCTGGTGTTTCCGCACCATCAAGTTGACAATCCTGGTGGTCTTTTCCGGTGTCTATAGCGCCGCATTCAGCATGGCAGTCGTGGCGCTGAGCGGTCAGCCGATGAACGCCATTCTGATGACCATGGCTCCGTTGGTTTACGTCGCAGCCACCAGCGGCGCCATTCACTTGGCAAACTATTATCGGGAGGCTGTCCGGGAGAAGGGACCCGCCGGCGCGGCGGGGCGCGCCATTCGGCACGCCTGGCTGCCGCTGTCGCTGGCTACCAGCACGACGGCCGTGGGCTTGCTCTCTCTGTGGTACAGCGAATTGTGGCCGATCAAGCAGTTCGGATTGTTCTCGGCGATCGGCGTGGTCATCAGCCTGTTTTCGCTGTTCCTCGTGCTGCCTTCGGTGCTGGAGCTATGGCCAACCAAACAGCCCGCGGACTCGCCGTCCGAGAAAACAGACCACCCCACCGACGAAACGGGGGAAGCTCCGCTGCCGGTGTTCTGGCAGCGGTTCGCAGAGACGATCACGGGGCACTACGGCAAAGTTACGCTGGCTGCCTTGGGCATTCTCGTCCTCTGCGCACTGGGTCTGCCGCGAATCCAGACGTCGATCAAGATCATGCGGTTCTTCTCTCCGAACACGCCCATCATTCACACCTACCAGTGGCTGGAAACGCATCTGGGCGCGCTGGTGCCCATGGAGGTCATTCTTCGCATCGATGAGAAGCACTGCCCTCTGAGCTTTCTGGAGCGGATGGAACTGGTGCAGCACACGCAAGAGAAGATCGAGCAGCTCAAGCATGTGGGCAGCACGATCTCCGCGGTGGATTTTTCCGCCCAGATCGAGCCGGACGAAGATTGGCCCGCACCCCGGCGTTGGTCGGCGGCGCGCTCGACTTTGGACAAGCGGCTAGCGAAGCGCTTTGACGATCTTGAGCAGACCGGCTATCTCAGCTCCGGTGAGGGCGAGCAACTGTGGCGAATCAGCATTCGCGTCGGGGCACTTAACGATATTGATTACGGCGAGTTCATCCACAAAGTGGAGAGCATCGTCAAGCCGGTGGTGGCTGAGCAATTGGCCGCCAAGGTGGTCAGCGTCGAGACCGGGGACATGGTGCCAGTGCAGGGCGTCTCCGCCACCTACACCGGCATGGTGCCCGTGGTCTACAAGGCCCAGCGATCTTTGCTGGATGGTCTGCTGTTTGGCTTCGGCACCGATCTGGCGCTGATCGTGCTGGCCATCTGCGTCTTGATGCGGCATTGGTCCAGTGGACTGCTGGTCTGCCTGACGAGCATTTTCCCCGCAGTGGTCATCTTTGGCGTGATGTGCTGGAGCGATATTATCGTCGACATCGGGACGGTCATGACGCCCAGTGTGGCGCTGGGCGTCACCATCGACGATGTAGTCCACTTCCTATTGTGGTATCGCCGCGGGATCGAGAGAGGCCTGGATCAGCGCAATTCCGTGCTGTTGGCCTATCAAGGCTGCGCCCGGGCCATGTATCAGAGTTGGGGCGTGATCGGCCTGGGGCTAAGCATGTTCGCCTTCAGTTCGTTTGTGCCCACCATGCGTTTTGGCTCCTTGATGGTGGCGTTGCTCACGGCGGGCCTGATCGGCAATCTGTTCTTCTTGCCGGCTCTGCTCACCGGACCGTTGGGAGGCGTGATTGCTGCTTCGATCCGGCGTCGTATGGGCGATAAAGCATCGGCGGCGGTCAAGAGTCGCGTGCCCGAGCCGCAGACCGCCGCCGAGATCTTCACCCGCTCGGAGCGTCGCAGCGTGAAGACGTAGTTCGCGTGGACATCCTCTTCAGCGAAGGTTCGAGCACTTCGGCGCGTCAGTCGCTGTCGGCCCTGGGTCCGCTAGGCCACGCGATCGATCTGTGCGATCCGCAGGCGTTGTGCCTGGGTCGGTTTTCCCGCTACACGCGAAGCTGGTATCGGTGCCCGGCCTTCAATCGCCAGCCCGCTGAGTATTTGGCGTTCCTCGTCGATCGTTTGCAGCATGGCCGTTACGAGGTCTTGCTGGCCACGCATGATCAGGTGTTCTTGCTGTCGCGGTATCGGGAGGACCTTGGGCGGCTAGTGAATCTGGCCGTGCCGCCGTTCGAAGCGGTGCGTGCCTTGCAGAGCAAGGTGCAGTTGGCCCAGTTGTACCACGAGTTGAACCTGCCGCAGCCGGACTACCGCATCGCTGAGGCTGCGAGCGAGCTGATGCAGGTGCAAGTGTATCCCTGCTATGTGAAGCAAGAGTTCGGCACGGCGGGCCGCGGCGTGTGGCGGATTGAATCGCCCGCAGCCATGGCCGAGCTCGTCGAGCGGCTGACGCCGCAAGCGCGTTACATCGTGCAACAGCCGGCCGTGGGCGATTACTTTGTGGCGCAAGCCGTGTTCCAAGAGGGGCGATTGGTCGCGGCTCACAACTACACGATGCGCGCGCAGGGAGTGGGCGGCAGCGCTCACGCGCGCGTCAGCGTGCGCCATCCGCAGATCGAGCACGATCTGCAGCGCCTGGGCGCCGCGCTCGATTGGCACGGCGCACTGCACCTCGAATACTTCGTCGATCGCGTCGGGCAGCGGCAGCATCTGGAAGCCAATCCGCGCATCGGCGAAACGATGAACGCCACCCAGGCCGGCGTCAACTTGTGCGACGTGCTGGTGCGCGTGTCTTGCGGAGAGCAGGTTGCACCGCTGCCTCCCTCGCGGGCCGACGTGCGCACGCACAGCGTGATGACCAGCCTGTTGGGAGTGGCCCAGCGCGGCGGTAGCCGCAGGGAGCTGCTGGCGGAAATGGCCGCCGCCTGGCAGCAGCGCGGCGTGTACGATCGCAGCGTCGACGAGTTAACTCGCCTGGATGAGGACCCTCGCAGTCTGATTCCGCTGGTGGCCGTCGCCGCCAGACTGTTGCTTCGTCCGTCGCAAGGCGAGCAGATCATTCGCACGGCCGTCGAGAATTATTCGCTGAACGAGGAGGCCATCCGCCGTGCCCTGGCCCTTCCTGACGCGCTACTAGCGAGCCCTTTGAGGGCGATTCTAGACTCCCAAGGTGCGCCATTCTGACCGAGGGAACGAGTGCGGCGGCTGCCTTGAAGCCTTGATTATCAGCAGTGCCGCAGTAATCTTAAGTACATCCCCGTGTTCCCTTCAAGCCAAACCAGGCCGATCGCCGCGTGCGCAACGGAAAACCCACCAGGCCCGAAGTCGTCGTAACCGGCTGCGGTGTCGTCAGCCCGATCGGCATCGGCTTGCCGGCGTTCTGGCGCGCGCTGGAAGAGGGCCGCAGCGGCATCGGTCCTATCCGCGCCCTGGATGTGTCGGCGCTGCCCGTGCAAGTGGCGGGCGAGATTCGCGACTTCGATCCCAAGCTTTACGTGCGGCCGCGGAAGAGTCTCAAAGTGATGGCACGTGATACGCAGTTGGGCGTAGCCGCGGCCGACATGGCTTGTCAGCACGCGGGGCTCGCTGTCGGCGGCCTCGATCCGGATCGCGTGGGCGTGGTCTTCGGCGCCGATTGCATCGCCTCCGAGATCTCGGAATCGACCAACTGTTATCGGGCCTGCATGGTCGAGGGAGAGTTCGAGTTCAGCCGCTTCGGCAACGCCGGCATCTTGGAAACGTACCCACTGCTGTTTCTGAAGCTGCTGCCGAACATGATCGCTTCGCACATCGCCATTGCGCAGGACGCGCGCGGCCCCAACAACACAATCCATCAAGGGGAAGTCTCTAGTCTGTTGGCCATTGCAGAGGCCGTGCGGGCCATCGAGCGCGGCGCGGCCGACGTGATGAGTGCCGGCGGCGCCAGTTCCCGCATGCAGGCCATCGATTGGGTGCGCGGCTGCTTGATGGAGGAAATGGCCGTGGGCCAGGAACTACCCGAGCGGATGTGCCGTCCGTTCGATGCCCAGCGCCGCGGTCAGGTGCGTGGCGAAGGGGCGGGCGCCCTGATCCTGGAATCGCGGCGTCATGCGGAGGCACGCGGCGCGGCAATCCTGGC
>JBGTDH010001028.1:0-3729 GCA_041748435.1 Pirellulales bacterium | reverse complement strand
CGTTCAGTTCGTTCGTCATGCGAGCGCGCGTGCGTGTGGAGATGGGCGAGCCGCTGGACCTCGCGCCTTGGCGCGAGCGGGCCGATGAGCGCGAGGCGCAAGAAGAGATCACGCTGCTGGTCATGAAAGAGATCGCCCGCTTAGCAGGCCGGACAGATTTTGAGCCAAAACTCGCCGGCAAAGGCTGGAAGCAAAACGAAGTGGTCGGCGAATGACTTACAGAATCGCCGCGAAATCAGAACTCTGGTCGGAATGGCTTGAAGATAGTGTTTGAGGCGTAAGCGATTCCAGGAGCACCTACGCTTGCCGCCTCTTACTTGGTGTTCTCAGTGACCTTTGTGTCAGGGCCTTCCAAACCTCCAAACCCCCCTGTGCCTTGTCAGTCCCTTCGGCTTCGCATAGGCTGGTTCGCTGATGAACCACGGCCTGATGCACTCTTGATCCACCATGAGCGATCCGTATTTTCAGCAGCTTTTCGCCGAGCGCATCGGCGGCGTCAACTACGGCAAGGGCACCGAGATCTACAAGTTCGAGAAGATCAAGCGGGCCAAGCGCAAAGCCCTGGCAGAGCATGCCGAGCGAACGCTGGTTGATTTTGGCATCGGCGAGAACGACGAGATGGCCCCACCCCCGGTGCGAGCCCGCATGGCCGAAGAGATTAGTCGGCCGGAGAACCGCGGTTATGCCGATAACGGCATCGCCGCCTTTCGCGAGGCGGCCGCGCGGTTCATGCAGCGCAACTTTGGCGTGCAGCTCGATCCAGCCAAAGAGGTGAACCACTCGATCGGCTCCAAGCCCGCGCTGGCCATGCTGCCGGCGTGCTTCATCAACCCCGGCGATGTAACGCTGATGACCGTGCCCGGCTATCCCGTGGCCGGCACGCACACGCGCTATTACGGCGGCGAGGTGCATAAGCTCCCGCTGTTGGCACAGAATGGTTTCTTCCCCGATCTGGAAAGCATCCCGGCGGACATCTGCCGCCGGGCCAAGCTGCTCGTGATCAACTATCCCAACAGTCCCACGGGCGTCGTGGCCACGCGCGAGTTCTACCAACGGGTCGTCGAATTCGCGCACCGGCACAACGTGGTAGTCGTGCAAGACGCCGCCCACATCATGCTCACGTACGAAGGCCCACCGCTGAGCTTTCTGCAAGTGCCCGGCGCTCGTGACGTGGGCGTGGAGGTGCATTCCTGCTCCAAGGCGTTCCACATGATCGGCTGGCGCATCGGCTGGGTCTGCGGGCACGAGCGCATCGTGCAGGCCTTTGCCGATGTGAAAGACAACAGCGACTCCGGCCAGTTCATGGCCATCCAGAAGGCCGCCGCTGCCGCACTCGACGACGACGGCATCCCGCGAGCGGTGCGCACCAAGTATCAGCGGCGATTAAAGAAGCTGGTCGACGTGCTCACCCGCTGCGGGTTCCAGTGCCGCATGCCGGGGGGCACGTATTTCTTGTATTCGCCGGCGCCGAAGGGACTGTCCGGGGGTCCGAAGTTCGAGACTGCCGAAGCCGCCAGCCAGTATCTGATTGCCGAGCAATCGATCTGCACGGTTCCCTGGGACGATGCGGGCGCGTTCCTGCGTTTCTCCGTCACGTATGAAGCGGCCGATGACGCGGCAGAGGACGCCTTGATGCGCGAGACGGAAGCCCGGCTCAAGAGCATTCAGCCCGTGTTCTGATGCGTGCTACCCTAGCCCGACGCGCGAGCGAGGGATATTGCGGGTGAGGTCGGAACCGTTGCGGACGTGTTGGTTTCGCCGGGACGGTGCCGGTTGATTCGGTAGTGGTTCGCCGCACTATCCCTCGCTCGCGCGTCGGGCTATTATCGCGTGAGCAGACTCGCCACGACGCGTTGCATGTCGTCTTCCACGCCCGGACGATAGCCCTCCCAGACGGCGTGAATGACGCCTTGGCGATCGACCGCCAACGTCGTGGGGAATGCGTTGGCAAAAGCGCCGAGCTCGCGAAGTTGCTCGCGCAGCTTGCCATCGGCATCGGCATAGGCGGGAATGTCTAGCTCGGTGCGTTTGAGATAGTCCGCCGTCGTTTCGGTCAGCTCTGCCAGATCTTCGGTCGCACGGCCGCCGCAGGAGACAGCGATCAATCGAAAGTCCTGCCCGGAAAACCCGCGGGCCAGCTCTGCCAGATGAGGCAACTCCTCGCGGCAGGGCGGACACCAGACGCCCCAGAAGTTCACGAGCAACACCTGTCCTTTGAGTTCTGCCGGATTGATCGGATCCTGCGAGCCGGCCAGTGGCTGGAGCATCTGACTGGGAATCTTTCGGCCCGCCGCCGCATGGGACGTGGCGGAGGTGCGGAACACTCCGTCCAAGGGCCGCAGCCAGATCAGCACAAACATGCCCGCAGCTAAGGCTGCCAGCAGCAGCCAGGAGTTGCGAGCGGAAGAAGAGGAAGCTTGAGACACGCGTCAATCCTCGGTTCAGCAGAGTTCGGCGGAATACGCTAGGATCAATCAAACGGTCATTCTACTCCAGTCCTGGGAGTTGGCCCATGAAGATCGAAGTCGAGCAGAAGTTTCGCGTGGCCGATGTAGCGGCCCTGGAACGTCGCATCGAGAGCTTGCAGGCCACGATTGCCGCTCCGCAGTTGCAAGTGGACACCTACTACGGCCATCCGGCGCGGGACTTCGCCCAGACGGACGAGGCACTGCGCATCCGGCGCATCGGCGAACGCAACTATGTCACGTACAAAGGCCCCAAGCTGGACCCCAAGACCAAGACCCGCCGCGAGATCGAGCTGCCGCTGGAGCTGGGCGAAGCAGGAGCGACGGCCTTTGCAGAACTGCTCCTGGTGTTGGGCTTCCGCCGCGTGCGCGAAGTGCCCAAGCAACGACGCCGCGCCGAGATCGCCTGGGAGGGATGGCATGTCGAAGCCGCGCTCGATGAGATCGCGGGCCTGGGAAACTTCGCCGAATTGGAGCTCTCCGTCGACCCCTCCAACGTGCCCGCCGCGCAAGCCTGCCTGGCCTCGCTTGCCCAGCGCCTCGAGCTAATTGACAGCGAACGCCGCAGCTATCTGGAACTGCTGATCCTGGCCGAGGGACCGTAGACACGATAGGAATCTCCTCACGATATCCGGGCCAACCCCCGTGCCGGCGTGCTATCCTTCGCATTGCCCGACAGCAACGATTGGGTGATGTTATTTCTGCGAACCGATCACGAGTAGGTCTATCGATGAAGAGATGTACACAGTGTATTGTCGGCCTGGCAGTGGTGATCTGCGCGGCTCCGTGGATGCCGCCCGCGCGAATCGCTGATGTTCCGAGTGCCGATTTCACGACGAGCAGCCGGCAAATCACCTTTGGCCCGAGTCACCATTTCTTCGGCTACTTCGGCCATGTCAGGACGATTCCCTGGAACAACAGCGGCCGATATCTTGTCGCGCTGCGGACCGACTTTCAGGACCGCATGCCCCAACCCGGCGAGGCGGCCGAGATCGTTCTGCTGGACACTCAAGACAATTACGCCGTTCGCGCGGTCGACCGCACTCGTGCCTGGAATTTCCAGCAAGGGACCATGCTGTATTGGAATCCCGCGGCCCCGGAAACGCAGTTCTTCTTTAACGACCGCGACCCCGCCACGCACGAAGTGTTCTGCGTGCTGTTCGATATATCAGCAGGAGCCAGCGGCGCCCGCGTGACGGAGTACCGGTTCCCCGATATGCCGGTGGGCAACGGCGGCGTGGCGCAACGCGGTGGCCACTTCCTG
>JBGTDH010001027.1:0-2060 GCA_041748435.1 Pirellulales bacterium | reverse complement strand
GCCGACTTGCCGGGCTTGCGGGCCGAAGTAATCGACGCCGTGCTCCAGGCGTACCAGCCGGCTGAGGGCCGTGCCGTCGTTCCCACCCACGGCTCGCGACGGGGCCATCCGGTTTTGTTTCCCTGGCGAATGGCTGCCGAGGCTCTGGCGCTGCAGGAGACGGAAACCCTGAAGGATCTCGTCGAGCGGACCGCGGTCATTGAGGTCACCATCGCAGATCCCGCGGCCTTCGACGATCTGGACACGCCGCAGGACTATCAGCGCCTGCACGATCGGCAGAATCCATAAAGCCGCGACCGGTGGTCGCGGCCCTTACCACCGGACCGCGACCACCGGTCGCGGCTTTATGTCCCCAGCCACGTGGACAGACCTGCAAGCTACCCTTGTGATGCCTGGAAGAAACGGCCGTCCGTTTGGCAGCCACAGGCGCGTGTCCTCTGCAATCTGGTCATGCTACGCGTCCCAGTCCACAAAATTGAATCCGGCATGGTGTTGGCCCGGCCCATCGCCATGCCCAACGATTCACGGCGTTACCTGTTGCAACGGGATCGAGAGATTCCGCTGGATATGGTGCCGCGCCTGATGGCAATGGGCGTGCTGGAAGTCTGGGTGCGGCATCGGGACCTGGAGTTCCTGGAAGACATCATCGACGAAGGCCTGGGCGATCGCCAGCGCGAGGTCTATCACCACGTGCGGAGCAACTTCGAATCGATCATGTCCGGCGCGGCGCTGGATCTGGATATCTCGCATTTCACCAGCTCCATCAGCGGCTTGTTCGGCTTCCTCAAAGAAAGCAACTGCGGCAACCTGCTGCTGCAAAAACTGGATGCGTTTGACAACTACCTGATGAGCCACTCCACCAATGTCTGCTACCTGGCGCTGCTGCTGGGGATGAAGCTGGAGCGGTACTTAATCGAGGAACGGTCGTTCAAGACGGCCCGCGATGCCAAGGACTTGCAGCTCCTGGGCCTGGGGATGCTGCTGCACGACGTGGGCAAGATGCGCGTCCCCCCCGAGATTCTGAACAAGCCCGGCAAACTTACGCCGGAAGAGATGGACGAGATCAAGCGCCATCCGGTCTACGGCCGGGATATGGTCAAGGGCGAGGTGGCGCCTGTGGCCGAGCAAGTAGTGCTCAACCATCATCAGCGCTGGGATGGCCGCGGATATCCCGCGCGCATCGATCGCGCCACGGGCCAGACCTTCCCGCCGTTAGCCGGCAAACAGATTCCCATCTTCTGCCGGATCGCCACGGTGGTCGATGTGTACGATGCGGCCACCACGAATCGTTGCTATCAGAACGCCAAACCGCCCGTGCGGGTGTTGCACGAGATGCGCACCATCTGCCGCGGGTTTTTCGATCCCGTGGTGGAGCAGGCGTTCTACGAGATCATCCCGCCGTTCCCTCTGGGGCAAGTGGTGACGCTCTCCGATGGCATCGAGGCGGCCGTGGTCGATTTCAACCCTCGCCAACCGCTGCGCCCCAAGGTGCAATGCCTGCGCACGGCCACGGGCGAGCGATTCGAAGATCCTTCGCTGGAGGAGATCGACCTGGCGATCTATCCCGAGCTCATGATCGCCGAAGTCGACGGGCACGATGTGCGCCCCTATCAGGAGTCGCCGCAGGCTCAACTTGTCGAAGCGTAATCGCCGCGGCGCCATCGCTCGCTGCATGGCTGCCCCGTAATCGGTCGTGTTAGAATAGGGGAATGCTCGACTTTCTACTTCGCACGTGGCTGGGCAACACGGCACGCCGGCACGTTTTCGATGCTGCGCGCCAAGCGGCTTTCGAACATCTCAACGCGGCGGCAGCGCCGGAGACTTCTGCCGAGCCGCCGCCGCCCGAGCGTCCGCCCCACGTGGGCTTCGTTTTCCCGCAGGGAAGTTTTGCCGGCTCGTGGGAAGACCGCTTGACGGGCGTAGTGGCCACGGAAGCCCGCGGCCTGAAGTTTGTTTCTGGGGGCGTGCGCGGCCGGCACGTGATCCACACGCAATCGGAGGCCACGTTTGCCGCGGCCGCGGCTGCCACGGAGCTGTTGATTGCCGGCCATCATCCGGAC
>JBGTDH010001026.1:0-2267 GCA_041748435.1 Pirellulales bacterium | reverse complement strand
GAGCGGTTGATCGCATGCCCGCCCCGCCTTCCGCTCGCCGCCCGCTGCCGCATTGGTCCTGGCGCTTGTTGCGGGTGGTGGCCATCCCTTACCTGCTCGTGGTGCTGGCGATGCTCCAGTTGGAAAACTCGCTGATCTTTTTCCCCTCTCCATACCCCGAGGGCTTCTGGCAGTTGCCCGCGCCCGATGTGGAAGACGCCCGGTTCACCGCCGCGGACGGAGTCAAACTCCACGGCTGGTTCGCTCCGCATGCCCAGCCGCGCGCCGTGCTGTTGTTCCTGCACGGCAACGGCGGCAACATCACGGATCGGGACGATCGCTTGCTGACGCTGCGTAAACTCGGCTTCTCGGTGCTGGTCTTCGATTACCGCGGTTACGGCCGCAGCGAAGGCTCGCCCACCGAGCAAGGCATCCTGCAAGACGCGCGAGCCGCCCGCGCCTGGCTGGCCCAGCGCGCCGGTGTTGCCGAGAGCGAGATTGTGCTCTGGGGAGAATCGCTCGGCGGCGCGGTAGCCGTGGACCTCGCGGCGAAAGACGGCGCCCGCGGGCTGATCCTCGAAAGCACGTTCACTTCGCTCCCCGATGTGGCCGCGTTCCATTATCGCTGGCTGCCGGTGCGCTGGGTGATGCGGTCCCGTCTGGACGCGCTCAGCCTCATCCCTCGCTACCACGGCCCGCTGCTGTGGAGTCACGGCGACGCCGACGAGATCATTCCCTATGCCCTCGGCCGCCGGCTATTCGAAGCGGCCAACGAACCCAAGCAGGCCATCACCTTCCCCCGCGGCCATCACAACGGCCCACCCCATCCCGAAGACCGCCCCGCCTTCCGCACCGCTCTGGAACAGTTCCTCAACAGCCTCTCGTAATCCCCGGCTTTGCCGCTCCCGCCTACTTCTCCTTCTCCGCCAGGCCAATCATGGCGGGAGGATAGCGGCGTACATCCCAGAGGTCGGGGGCGGGGAGCGTGCGGAAGTCGAAGCTGGCGTCGGCCTCGACGACAAGCACGCTCCCAGCGGGAGCGGCATTCCAGAGACAATCGAGCAGACGCTGCATGTCGTCGCGGCGGGCGGTGTACAACTCGAACGGCGGCGAGCAGAACACGACCCACGGCAGCGCGGGTGACGGCAGCTCGCGGCGAGCCCAGATGAACGTATCCGCCGGCAGGACTTCGCAACGATCGGAGGCGTCCAGCGTGGCTGCGTTCTTGCTCAGGATGGCGGCGGTGGGAAAGTGGCGTTCCAGGAATAAGGCCCGCGCGGCGCCGCGGCTGAGAGCCTCCAACCCGATGGCGCCGGTGCCAGCGAATAGGTCGATGGCCAGCTTGCCCGCGATGCGCGGGCCAACCAGATTGAACACGGCTTCGCGCACGCGATCCTTCATCGGCCGGGTACGTAAGTCGCCGCTATACTCGATGCGGCGTCCCCGGAACTTTCCGCCCACAATGCGCAACGTCGTGCCGCGCGAGAGATCGTCCTCGTCCCGGGAGGGCAATTGCTTCGGTCGTTGCTTGGATGTCTTTCGCGGCATTATTACGGCTGCTCTTATTCGACGATATCGACGGCCCGCACGCGATGGACCAGCGCCACGAGACATAGGCCGCACACGCCGCAGAGGATGGCGAGCGCGTACCAGGCCAATTCACGATCGACATCGTTGTTGAACGTGCCGAAGCACAGCCGCCCGACGTAGCGCATGTTGCGCCAAGGATCGATCAGGTTCCAATACTGCGTACGATCGTTAAGCAGACTGGCCAGCACGTCCAGCAGCACAAACAGGCTAGCCCAGGTGATGGCGATCGGGGCCATCTTCTGCAAGTACGCGCTCAGCGTGACGATGCAGATGCTCATCACCGCGCACAGGATTCCGCCGTAGCCCAGTACAGACAGCGGGATGCGCCAGTTCTCCACCCAGTAATCGAGACTGGCCGTGAACATGCCATACTCCAGAAACAGCAGCAGCGCGGGCACAATGGTCAGCAGCGCCACCAGGCTGCTCACGGCCAGCAGCTTGCCCACGATGTAATGCCGGCGATCGATTCGCCGCGACAGATAAAACGGCAAGGTTCGGAAGCGAAAGTCGTGACCGACCAGCAAGCTGCCGGAAAACGCCAGCAAGATCATGACCACAATGCTCTGGCGATACATAAAGCCGATGTAGCCGTTCTCGCGACCCTCGACGGCATACGCGCTGAATTCGAATCGTTCCAGAATCCGATCGCGAATCTCGCCGACCGCGCCGAGCTGCGTGACAATGTAAATCAGCGACCA
>JBGTDH010001025.1:0-5740 GCA_041748435.1 Pirellulales bacterium | reverse complement strand
CCACGTCTCCACCGGAGACGGGCGCATCGACGCTCTGCACGCTTTTCTTCTTGGCGGCCTCGGCAATCTCCACGGCCAGCGACGGCTCGCTCGTGGTCATATCGACCAGAATGTTGCCCGCCTTGGCCCCGGCCAATGAGCCGTCCGGCCCCAGTACCACGTGCCGCACATCGCTGGGAAAGCCGACGATGGTGAACACCACGTCCGACTGCTCGGCCACGGCCTTGGGAGAATCGGCCCACTTCGCCCCCTTCTCCACCAGACTCTTCGCCTTGTCTTTACTGCGATTATAGACGGTGGCCGCAAACCCCTTGGCGAGCAGATGCCCGCACATGCTCGATCCCATGACGCCCGTCCCAATCCAACCGATGCGCGTTTTTCCGGGTGCAATCTCCATGACGGGCATAATCACATTCTCCAGCGTTCAAGATTCTGAGGCGAGTTGCCATTGACCAACCGCGCGAGTATACCGGCCACCTAACGACGTGTCATCCATCGTTCGCCACGTGCCGACCTTGGAGAAGAATTAGTGGAGATCGAGACGGCGTGCAATCGGTTCTAATTACTATGAGCAGCTCAACGGCTACCAGTCCCGCTTAATACCGGGCGTGTCGGATCTCGCGATCACGACGCGGCCGGCGTGGTGATGCCGAGCAGATTTGCGATCCGGTGTTCGTAGTGCGGGCCGAAGTCGAAGGAGCGCTTGATGCGGAGGTCCAGATCGAGCGGGTTCTTGCGCTCGGGCGGAAACAGGCCGATGCGCGAGAGGTACGGAAGGCGGGAGGGCGGTAAGGGGTAGTCGCTCCCGTGAAGGATTCTGGCGCGCACGGCCGCGTCTTGTTGAGAGAGCTTCTTCAGGGAAGTCGGCCGGATCAGGCTGGCCATCACGGCGGTATCGCCGAACAGGTTGTCGTAGCGCTGCATCATCTCGACGAACCGCGGAAAATAATCCTCCGGATCGAAGAACGCGCACGTGCCGCAATGCGCCGCAATGACGGGGCGTCCTGTGTCCAAGGCACGCGCCAAGTTGCGCGGGTCGGTGTACTGTTGGGATACGACGGTGCAGGAGTGCTCGTAACCGGTGTGAAACATGAGCACCATTTCCAGATCGGCCGCCAGGCGATAGAACGGCTCGAACTCGGGCCGCGAGGGATCGACGCCTTGAATGGCGGTATGCACCTTCACCAGCCGCGAGCCGGCCGCCCGGCAGCGCTCCAATTCTTGCAAGGCGTCGCGGCGGATCGGATTGATCGAGCAGCCGGGTATCACCTTGGCGCACTCGGCGGCCAGGCCCAGGACGTAGTCGTTGGACACAAAGAAGTGCGTCGAAGCATCGTCGCGCGATCCATCCGGCCGATAGACGGCATCCTGGGCCAGCACCACGGCGTAATCGAGGTGCGAGGCGCGTAGTTGCCGCAGCAGCCGATTGCGCATCTTCTCGCTGAGGGTCTGACCCGCCTCTTTCTTCAAGCCGGTGACCGCTAACACGGCCCGCGTGACGAGGCCCCGCCGCGTCTTCTCGGAGAGATAGCCTTGCTCGGGCTGTTCGCCCCAGCAGAAGATGTGCGTGTGCGTATCGATCACGAGGGGGCGTGGATTCATGGGCCATCACTTTACGGCAAGGGCCGTCCGCCTTACAACCTCTGGCATGTTGAGCATACTAAGAGGACATCGATGCGCGATGGCTGTGGCCTGGCTGTGCGTCCTGGTGTTGGGCTGCGCGCCGGCGGTCCCGCCCGATCCGTTTGCTGGGAAACCGGTGGAGGGCCAGGAAGCCGCTAAGCAACCGCTGCTGGATGGACGGGAGGGGCGGACGCTGGCGTTGGACCTGTTCCGGCCGCGGGCGATGCTTGAGGTTCCCAACCATCAGCCGCCGCGGGCGAAGTTCCCGGTGGTCGATGTGCATATGCATCCGCGCATTCGGTTGAAGCATTCGCCGGAGATGCTGGATGATTATGTGCGGCTGATGGACCAGCAGAACATCGCGCTGTCGATCAGTTTGGACGGCGGCATGGGCGAGGCCTTCGACGAGCACGTGCAGTATCTGGCCAAACATGCCGAGCGGTTCGTGATCTTCGCCAACCTCGACTTCCGCGGCGCGGGACGCGAGGAAGATCCTGCCAGTTGGGATTGCCAGCGTCCGGACTTTGCCCGTCGCATGGCCGCGGAGTTGGAGCGGCTGAAGGGAAAGGGCGCCCGTGGGCTGAAGCTGTTCAAACAGTTTGGCTTGGAGTACCGCAACGCCGACGGCTCGCTGATCAAGATCGACGACGAGCGTTGGGATCCGATCTGGGAAGCGTGCGGCGAGCTGGGGCTGGTAGTGATTCTGCACACGGCCGATCCGGCGGCGTTTTTCGAGCCGATCGATGCCAGCAACGAACGCTGGGAGGAGCTGCACCGGCATCCCGAGTGGAGTTTTCATGGACCGCAGTGGCCGAGCAAGGCCGAGCTGCTGGCGGCCCGCAATCGCGTGATCGCGCGGCATCGCGGCACCACGTTTATCTGCGCTCACCTGGCCAACGACGGAGAGAATCTGGCGGAGGTGGGTGGCTGGCTGGACGAGCATCCCAACATGGTGGTTGAGCTGGCGGCACGCATCGCCGAATTGGGACGGCAGCCGTTTACCGCTCGGGCCTTCTTTCTCAAATACGCCGATCGGATTTTATTTGGCACCGATGGCCCGCGCGTCCGCGAGCGGCTGTTGCCTCACTGGCGATTCCTGGAGACGCAGGACGAGTATTTTCCTTACGCCGAGAATCCCTTTCCGCCGCAGGGACTGTGGAACATTTACGGAATCGGCCTGCCGGACGACGTGCTGAAGCAGATCTATCACGAGAACGCAGAGCGTCTGATTCCCGCCGTGCGCGAGAAGATGGCGGCCATCAAGAAGCCAGAATCTTGAGCGCGGCTGTCACCTGTTGAACGACAGGCCCCCAGTCGCCCGGCGTGCTCTGGCGGAACAGCCGCATGGTGGGATACCAGTCCGAGGTGTCCCCCTGGGGCAGCCAGCGCCAATCGGGAGCGGTCGAGAGCAGCACCCAGACAGGCGCACCCACCGCGCCGGCCAGATGACAGATGGCCGTGTTGACCGTAATCACGAGATCGAGGCAGGTCATCACCGCGGCGGTGTCCATGAACGGTCCGCTGTCGATGTCGAGCTCACGGCCCAGATCGAAGACCATGTCCGGATCGGGCAGTTGTGATAACTGCTCGCTGCCGGCGTTCTTTTGCAGGCTGATCAGCCGCACGCCGGGGATGTCCGCCAGAGGCAGCAACAGGGCTAGCGGCAACGACCGCTGCCGATCGCTGGGGTACTTGGGATTGCCCTGCCAATTGAGACCCACCTTGAATCCGGGAATCTCCGCCAGGCGTGTGCGCCACTGCGCGATCAAATCCGGCCGTGCGTGTAAGTAGGGCACGTTCTTGAGTTGCGCGGGATCGGGAAGCCGCAGCAGATGCGGCAGGCTGAGCACCGGGGCATGCACGTCGAACGGCGGCAGCCCACCGCCGAGCGTCAGCAGTTGATCGACCCCTTCCAGCCCGGCCAGCAAACGATGCAGCACGGGAGAGCACTCGACCAGCACGCGACCGCCGCGACGCTTGACCTCCGGCACGTAGCGCAAGCCTTGCAGCGTGTCGCCCAGTCCCTGCTCGGCGTGGATCAGGATGGTGCGATCCGAAAGAGGTGTGCCATCCCATAAAGGCTGCGTGAAACCGCGCGGCACGAAGGCTTTGCTCTGCCACCGCCATTCGTAATCTTCCCAACCGCGCTGGTACTGGCCTGTCTGCAACAACGCCATCCCGCGATTCATGCGGGCTTCGGCGTAATCAGGCCGCAGGCGAATCGCCGTGTCGAACTCGGCCAGCGACGCGTCGATGTGCCCCTGATCCAAAAGCGCCGCCGCCAGATTGTTGCGAGCCTCAGCGTTCTCCGGCTCCAACTCCAACGCGCGGCGGCTGGCGGCCACGGCTTCTTCCAATCGGCCCAGGTGCCGCAGCGCGTTCCCCAGATTGGTGTGTCCCTTGGCGTAGTTGGGCGTGAGCCGCAGCACCTGCTGATAACACTCGACGGCATCCGCATGGCGGTCCAGATCGAGATAGCAGTTCCCCAGATTGTTGAGCGCCTTCTGATAGTTGGGCCTCAGCCGCACGGCCCGCTCGTAACTCTCCGCCGCGAGCGCATGCTGATGCAAATCCTGCAAGGAATTGCCCAGGTTGTAGTGGGTCTCCGCCGAATCGGGCCGCCAGCGGAGCGCCTGCTGGTAGCAGGCGGCTGCCTCCGCCGGCCGCTTGAGATCCCGCAGCACGTTCCCCAGGTTGTAATGGGCCTCGGGAAAGTCGGGCTTCAGCCGCAACGCTTCGCGAATGTGAACGATGGCCGCATCGCTTTGCTGCTGCTGATGCAGCGTCAGGCCGAGCAGGTGCCAGGCATCGTACTGGAGCGGGTCGACAGCCAGCACCTGGCGATAGAGTTGCTCCGCCTGCGCGGGACGGCCCGCCTGATGATGCGCCACCGCGGCGGCCAGGGCTTCGGCAATCGTCGGCATGCGGTGCTAGAAATTCGGTGTCGGAGCGCGATAGTGATTCATATCGATGGAACGAAACCAGTCGATGGTTTTGAGCAATCCTTCGCGCAGCGGAATCTTTGGCTCCCAGGCCAATTTCGTTCGCGCCAGCGTGATGTCCGGCTGCCGCTGCAGCGGATCGTCGGCCGGGAGCGGCTTGTGCACCAGCTTCGATTTGGCGCCGGTCAGCTCGATCACGAGTTGGGCCAATTCCAGGATG
This sequence comes from Pirellulales bacterium, assembly GCA_041748435.1. Taxonomy (GTDB): domain Bacteria; phylum Planctomycetota; class Planctomycetia; order Pirellulales; family JBGTDH01; genus JBGTDH01. The sequence goes on along the minus strand of JBGTDH010001025.1, from coordinate 955 downwards.
GTGAACTCGCCGGGGTTGCCGAGATTGACGGGTCCGATGAAATCGTCGGGGCCGTTCATCATCCGCAGCATGCCTTCCACCAGATCGTCCCGGTAGCAGAAGCTGCGCGTCTGCGAGCCCTCGCCGAAGATGGTGATGTCTTCCCCAAGCAAGGCCTGGCGTATGAAATTGCTGACCACGCGGCCATCGAACGGATGCATGCGCGGGCCGTAGGTGTTGAAGATTCGCACCACGCGAATGTTCAGCCGGTGCAGGCGATGATAATCCATGAACAGCGTCTCGGCCGCCCGCTTGCCTTCATCGTAACAGGCGCGCGGGCCGAGCGTATTGACGCTGCCGCGATAGGATTCCGGTTGCGGATGAACTTCCGGATCGCCGTAGACTTCGCTGGTGGAGGCCTGCAACACCTTCGCTCGGCATCGCTTGGCCACGCCCAACACATGAATGGCGCCCAGCACGGAAGTCTTCATCGTCTTGATCGGGTTGTACTGGTAGTGCCCCGGCGCGGCGGGGCAGGCCAGATTGAAGATTTGATCGACCTCCAGCCACACGGGCTGCGTGATGTCGTGGCGAATCAGATCGAAGTTGGGCAGCCCCAGCAGATGGGCGACATTGGTCTTCTGGCTGGTGAAGAAGTTGTCCAGGCAGATTACGTCGTGCCCCTGCTCGACGAGCCGCTCGCAGAGGTGCGATCCCAGAAAGCCCGCGCCGCCGGTCACGAGAACTCGCTTGATTGCTGCCACGCGCATCCTTTTCGGCAAATTCCCCGATCGATTTAATCTTCAAGCCCCAGACGGGAGGCCATCCAATCGCCGGCATGCACATGCGGATCGAGATCGTCCCAGCCCAGAGCATGCCCCAACTCGTGGGTCAGAGCGGTGAGCAAATCGATGCCGGCGGCATCTTCGGACGCAGCATCGAGCAGCCAACCGTAGCCGGCGGCATCGCGGTCGAG
>JBGTDH010001024.1:0-2925 GCA_041748435.1 Pirellulales bacterium | reverse complement strand
CCGTGGTGGCGGAGCTGTGGAAGATGGCCGCCCAGAGCTCGCACTCCATTTTGGCGGCATCGCCGGCAGAACAGCACGATCACCCGGTGCGGCTGGCGGCCTGGCTGGAGCATGCCCAAGCGAATCTGGCCGGACTCAACCGCCTGTTGGCCGAGGTCGATGCGCATCCCATTCCCGCGCCGCGCGGCACGCACGAATCGATGTGCGAATACGATCGACGCCGGATCGTGAAAGAAACGCTGCTGGAGCGGATTGTGGGCACGTCGGTCGCTATGGCCGATGCTGCCCGGGCCATTCGCGGCGCGATGCCGGAAGACGCTCCCGCCGATTGCCCCGCCTGGCAACGTCTGTCCCACAGTTTGTGGCGGGCCATGACGCGCGGCCAGGCCGATCAGGTGCGAGAGTTGTTTCCCGCGCTTGTCGCGGAGGTGCGCAAGGAGCCGCTGCTGTACATTCCGCTCTCCCGCCAAGGCGATCCGCAGAAGATCGTGCAGACCCGTGTGATGCAACTCGTGCTGCGGGATTTGTTGGGCAATTTGCCACGCCTGGGGTTGCTCGGCGAGACCTGCCAGCTGATCGAAGCGGCCCAGGCCATGGAGCGCGAGCATCCGGTGGGTCCGGGGGGCGTGACCGAGTTCGATCGGCTGTTCGAGATCGGCTATCAAGCCATTGTCGAATCGCTCGTGGCTGCCGCCGATCAGGCCGAAGCAGCGCAAGACGGGCCGCGAAGATCCAGCGTCGATCACGACTTGATCGAGACGCTGCAGGTGGTGACGGAAGCGGTGCTCAAACGCTGGCTCACGCATAGCCGGTCCCTGCGGCTCTCCGTGCTGGAGAAGGTTAACGGCGAGGAAGGCTGGAAGGCACTCGTTAGCTTCATCGAGCGTTACGGGCACGACCTGTTCACGCAGATGTTTCTGAATCTGGGCAACGTGCGGGCCGTGCTGCATCAGGGCGTGGCCCGCTTCCTGGAGAATCTGGAGGAGCAGCAAGACGACGAGCCGATCAAGCTGCTGGAAGACTTGGATCGCTCTCTGCCGCGAGCCGAAGCCACCGCCCACCTGGAGCTGGTGCTGGAGGCGGTGGTCGACAACTACGCCGAGTACCTCGATTACAACACGACCACGACGCAGTCCGATCGCGGCGAATTGCTCTACACGCTGCTCGATTTCCTGCGATTGAAGGCCGCTTACGATCGTGTGGCCTGGAACCTGCGCCCCGCGCTGATGGCCCACGATATTCTGGTGCGTTCCGGGCGCACGTCCGCCGCCGAGTTGTGGCGGCGGGCCTTAGTGGAACGGACCGCACAGGTTTCCGATCGGCATCTCACGCGGCTGGATGAGTTGGCACAGAAGTACGGCATGCGGCTGGCGACTATCGCCGATCGGCTCTCCGAGAAGTTCGTGCAGCCGCTGGCCATCGATCGCCTGCGTTCGCTGGTCAAGCCCGCCATGCGCGAGCTGCAGACGGGCGTGGCGCCCACCTCGTTCGATTTGCTGGAGCAAGAGATCGAAGAGTTTTCCGCCAATCCGCAGGGCGTGGGCATCGACGTACCCGGCTGGCTCTCGTCGCTGGAGCAAGAGGTCGGGCAGATCCGCCAATCCCGTCTGCTGGAAGAAGTCCCCTACCACCCCGTGCCCCAAGCCTCCCTGTCCCTCGACGAGATCCAGCACCAGCTTCGCGTTTGGGACGAAGGGTGATCTCGTCGGGTGGGAGAACGACGAAACTGTGGTTCGCCTACGAGCGGAAAGCGGCAGAAAACAGGGCGGAAATCGGCCTTGACCCTCCCCGGCGATTGCGCTATTCTCCCGCCTCACAAGTGAACGGGCAGCCGCCTTTGCGGCATTAACACGCTCGGTCAAGGAACGACAACCTAACGCGATTTCCACGTGGCGGTCCTGCATGGGGAGTGCTTGCACTCCTGCGGACCACGAAGCGAAGTCCGCCGGCATGGATGCGGGCGGACGCTTCGCTACGCTCGATTGACATAGCCGAGAGCGCTGACGGCGCGCACGAACCGTCCAATCGCTCCCGGAGAAGCTCGGAGTCCTTTGCCCCCCTGGGACCCGATCTTCCCGGGGGCCTTTTTTTGCGCCGGGCCGTCGCCCCTCTTGCGAATGCGAAAAACGTACTGGATTGGGCGACGACGTCCTGCGTCTTCAGAAATTCGGCAAGCTTGTCGAACCACGTTGCGACCGCGGCAAGCGCGTCCGCAGAGAACGTCCAGCGGCGTTGACGGAAAAGCTCCCCGCCGGCGCCGGCGACCGTGGTTGGCTGCCCTAGCGTTTGATCGATCTCGACGGCAACTTCAGAGACCAGGTCATGCTGCGCAGGGTTCCACCCCAGCATTAACTCGGATGGCTGCGAGTTGATGATCGCGCATTGCGCGTCAAAGAACTGCCCGCAGCGATCGACGATAGCCGTCGCGCACAGGCGCCCGACCTAATGGCCTCATACGGTCGATTTGGGCGGTTGGTATCGAATCACCGGCGACCCCCGATCGAACGAGCGAGTGTCATGCAAAGTGTTGGGAGAGGTTGCGGCCGGCCGTTACCGGCGGGAGGGATCGTCCCTCGTGTTTGGAAATCTCGATCCACTCGTCAACGATCTGGCATAGATTCCGGTAGACCTCTACCTCGTCGTCACCGTGGCAGCAAGGCCCAATGATTCCAGGACACTGGCCGACAAAGCTCTGATCTTCGTCCGACCACTCGACAATCTTGACATACCGGGCACTTTCCTTCATTGCCGCGACTCCTCGATTGCTCGGGACACCTCTTTTTCTTGGGTCTTCCGGAGAATCTGTGGGTGAAGTAGATGGCGTTTGGAGCTGCCGCGGTTGGATTTTTGGAGGCATGGCTCGGGCGTTCAAAGGACAGCCAGAGAAAGCTGCCCCGGTGCAAGACGCCAGGGCAGCGGCACGTC
>JBGTDH010001023.1:0-8533 GCA_041748435.1 Pirellulales bacterium | reverse complement strand
CTTTGAGCTGATGGCCAGTCAGAATGCAGACTACGCGTTCATCGGCCCCGATCACGCCTTGGCTCCGCAGCAGCTTGGCCCCGGCCACACTGGCCGCGCTGGCCGGCTCGCAACCAAGGCCGCCCGCACCGACCTGGGCCTTGGCGTCCAGCATGTCTTGATCGCTCACCTCGCGCACGACACCATCGCACGCATCGAGCGCTCGCAGGCACTTGATGAGGTTCACCGGCCGGTTGATCTCGATGGCGCTGGCAATGGTGGAAGCCCGCCGCTGCTGGGAATCGAGCTCTCCGTAGTAAATCGGCTCGATGCTGGCGTCCGGCTGCCCGCCGTTCCAGCGCAGGCCGCGCCGCTCGTAAAGTTCATACAGCGTGTTGGCGCCGGCCGCATTAATGACTGCCAACCGCGGCATGCGATCGATCAGGCCGATCTGCTTGAGCTCCAGAAACGCTTTGCCGAACGCGCTGGAGTTGCCGAGGTTGCCGCCCGGCACCACGATCCAGTCCGGCGGCTGCCACTGCAAACCCTCCAGCTCGCGGAACATGATCGTCTTCTGGCCCTCCAGCCGGAACGGGTTCACGCTGTTCACGAGATAAATGCCCAGCTGATCGGACACTTCTTTCACACGAGCCATAGCATCGTCGAAATCGCCGGCGATCTGCACCGTGAGCGCGCCGTAGTCCAGGGCCTGCGACAGTTTGCCGTAGGCGATCTTGCCGCTGCCCACGAAGATCACGGCCTTCATCAAGTTGGTGACCGCGCAATACACCGCCAGGCTGGCGCTGGTGTTGCCGGTGGAGGCGCAGGCGGCCCGCTTGGCGCCAATGGTGTGGGCATGCGTGAACGCGGCCGACATGCCATTGTCCTTGAAGCTGCCGGAGGGATTCATGCCCTCGTACTGCAAGTACAGTCCTCCGGGCTTGAGTCCGACGTACCGGGCCACGCCTTGCGAACAGTGCAGCAGCGTCTGCCCCTCGCCGATGGTGACGGTGGCCTCCGGCGGGGCGAAGGGAAGCAACTCCCGGAATCGCCACACGCCGCTAAAGCACAGCGGATCGTGGCGGCGGGACCACTTCTCCTCGAAGAACTTCCACGAGCCAGGGGGCCGCAGCCGATCCCAATCGTAGATCACATCCAACAGGCCGCCGCATTTGGCGCAGGCCACGCGCACCTCGTCGATGCCGTAGGTGGCCTGGCACGCGGGCGCAATGCACTGCTGATAGGCGGTCTCACTCGTAGCGGCCACGCGCGCTGTCTCTCCTTCGCCGGCGAACTGGACCGCGCTAGTCTAAGTGAGTGCTCGACAACTGACAAGGCGACCATCGGGACTTGCTGCGCAGCTCTCACGACGTTAAGGATTGGCCGGTTTTGGCTTCGCCACGGTGCGGCCCTGGGCAACCGCCGCTTCGTCCAGGAGGGTTTTGAACTCGGCCACCGTGTCCGGGCCGTCGAGCGCGGGACTCAAGACGAGAGTCGACTTCAGGATTTGCTCCGCTTGCAGGGCCTTCGTTTTGTCTTTCGTGTGGATCGATTGCTGGACGAGGCAGGCGCTGGCGCTGTAAACCGCCTCGTAGTATTCCGGAGGCTTCTTGGGCAGCCGCTGCAGGCCCAGGCGAATGCGCGTAAACTGGGCGACGGCTTCCTCCAGGTGCTTGGGCTCCGTCTCGCCCCAGGCTTGCAGGATGCGGCCTCGCTCCAGCAGGGCCTCCAGCGAGTTGGGCTTCTCCTTCAGCAGCACGTCGACTTCTTTCAGCGCGTCTTCGTATTTCTCTTGACGCCGCAACACGCCCACCAGACGGGCGCGAACGCGGGTCACGCTGTCGGCGTTGGCTTTCAGGAAGGCCTCGTCCTTGGCCGATTTCTCCAGAAACGAGAGGTAGACATCGCGGGCCTGATCGGTCATTCCGACTTCCAGGCACGTGTCTCCGATGAATACCAGGTTCACAACCGGGTGTTGCTTACGCGCGGCCACGGGCTGCAACAGGCCAATCAGGACTTGCTTCTGCGCGTCGCCCGGCTCGGGGGTCTCGCCGGCTGGCGGGTCCTGGCCTTCCGCGGGCTGGGCTGCCTGAGCTTGCTTCCATTCTTGTTTTACGTTGCGGATGACGTCGATCAGCACACTATTGACGAGCGGACTATCTTCGCCGACCTCGGCTAGGCTCAATGCGATCTCGCTCGTTTTGGCCAAATCCTTCTCCAACAACTTGACGCGGATGGAGCCGATAAACACTCGCAGCGCATAGTTGTCCAAAGCCTTGCCTTGACCTCCGGAAACCGACTCCAATAACGGCGCAAGCAGCTCGCCGGCGCCTTTGACATCGGCCCCTTCCAGGCGGACCTCCGCCAGCAACAGTTGAGCCTCCTGGAGCGATTGCGGCCACGCTGCTTTGGAGGTCGCCGGTACGCTCGGGTGGCTCAGGGCTGCGTTCAATTGCTCCAGCGTTTTTGCGCGAGACGACTCCATCAGCGGAAGATTGCGGCCGGCGGCTGGCTTGCGTTTCTCGTCCAAATACTTGCGCCAATAAATCTGTGCCGCCAGGCCTAGCGCCGTCGGCCGCCGATCGCTGGCATTGTTCACACCCTCGAGCGAAGCCAGGGCCGGATCCAGCTCCCCACGCACCATCTGCAGCTTGCCCAGGGAGATGCGGGCATCGTCCGCCTCGGACCGTTCGGGCCATTGCTTGACCGTAAACTCGGCGATACTCAGCAGCTTGTTGCGGGCCGCCTCTTTATCGGTGGCGGACGAGTAGAGATTGAGAGCGGAGTTCACCGCGAGCGAGGCAGCGCCGGGGGCGCTGGGACTCTTGGGCGCCTCGCGTGCCAGTGATTCCGCGGTGGCCTGTGCCGCGGCAACGTCTCCGGACAAGTACTGGGCGCGGGCCAGCTCCAGTCGGGCCAACTCCACCTGCTCCGCGTTCTTGGTTGTTGCCTTGAGCTCCAGGGCGCGGGAGAAGGCCTTGACGGCTGCCGCCCAGTCGGCGGTCGCTTTGCTCTCCGTCGCCAGAGCCAGAGCTTCGTCGAAGGTCTTGACCTCGGTTCCACCGAGCTTGGCCGTTTGCGCCCGCCGCAGCAGGATGGCTTCTTGTTGATAAGGGCTGGGGACCTTGGCAACATCACTGAGCAGAACGACCGCGGCTTGCACGGTCTTGCGTTGCTCGTCGGCCTTCATCTTCGCGGCCAGCGCCAGTTGCGCCTTGGCCAACTCCAAGGCAATTCCCTGATATCCCATCGTATCGCGGGCACCCTGTTTGTTCAGTCGCAGCCACTCCTGCGCTTCTTCACGCAGATCTTCCAACTGCCCTTTCTGCGACAGAATCCGCAGCCGGGAATACTGCACATCGGCGAACAGAGACGCGACGGCCTCATCGACCCGCCGCTCGTTCGGATCGGGAGCGTTCACCAGCACTTCATCGTAGACGTCCAACGCCGTCTGCAAATCGCCCATCTCTTCCAACACCTTGGCGTGCCACATATGGGCAAACAATCCCACGCGCGTCGTGCGAAATTGCTGATAAATGGCATCGAAACCCTTGCCGGCGGCGGTAAACGCGGTCTTGCGGGCAGCGTCCTTGGGATTGGTGTAGGTGCGGCCGACCTGGTAATCGATCGTGGAGAGCTTGAAACGCGACTCCAGCCAGGCCTCCTCCAGATCCTCCGTTTGTTTCTTGGAGCGGGTCGAGCGAGCGGTCGGCGGTTTCTTGCCGGTGTCCTCCGCCGCCTCGCGTTGGGCCTGATACAGCTCGACCGCCTTCGCCAAGGGGGAGCGCGCCTTCTCCAGGGCAGCCCGCGCCTCGGTCAACAGTTGCGGCGCACGCTGGCCCGCTTGGGGACCACGAGCCGCCACGATGAGCTGCTGGCCGCGGGCCAGTTCGATATCGCCGAATGTGACGAACGCCGCCGCAGCCTGCGGATGATCGCCGCGCTGTTTGAGAAACTTCTCCAATTGCGCCTGTGCCTGGCCGAGCAACAGTTCCGCTTCGTCGGCATTCTTGGTTTCTTGCGCTGCCACGCGCAGGCTGGTCGCCAACTCCAAGTCCAGGATCGCGGTCACGTCCTCCGGAAGATCGGTGCGTTGCAAGAGCAACTGCACATACTCGGCCGCCAGCTTGCCATACCCGCGGGCTTGGAGGGCATGCAGAAAATCGAGAGGGCGCTCGAGCGCGGCGGATTGAGAACAGCACAAGCAGAGCAAGAAGGCAAGCTTGCCGGCCGCGACGCAGATTGTATTCCGCATGATCGAGTTACTTTTTCTCCTCGGCTTTGGCCATCTGGTCTTCCTTGGCATTCAGCTTGTACAAGGGGAGATAGCGGTAATAGACTTCCAGGGTCAGCACGCACAAGCTTGTGACCATCAGCCGCCCCCCCGCCTCCCCGTGGGAATGCCCATCGGGATCCCAGCTTCCGGCGGCGCAACCTTCCTTAACCTGCGAATCGATCAGAATCCGCCGCATGGTGCGGTTCCACTGATCCCATTCCGGGCCGGGAAGGTTGTGCATCACTTGCGTGGCGTAGTACCAGTAGTAACTGTTCTTCGTGGCCGGCTTGGCGATGTTTCGCATCAGATAGCCCATGCCCTCTGTCATCGCCTGGTCCTCGCGGGACATGCCCATGTACTGGCGACAGAGCAGCCCGACCGCGGACATCGCGGGCGTGGGGCCACCTTCCGGCGTGTAAGAGAACGTCCCCTTATAACTGCCTTTGCCGCAACTTGTGAGGAACTTGCGGGCGCCCTCCAAGGTGCCGGCGCTGACATTCAGACCCGCCATCTGCCCGCTTTTGAGAGCCATCACCTGCCAGCCCACGACGGAAGTGTCGCCGGGCTGTCCGGGCGTGTAGCGCCAGCCGCCCCCGATCTTGTCCTGCGCCGATTCGATGAACTTCAGGGCTGCCTGGGCGGATGCGCCGATCGAGCGGTCCTTGGTCATGCCGTAGGCTTCGCACAGCACGATCGCGGCTAGGCCGTGCGAGTACATCAGGCTTCCCGACCCGGCCGCCAGATTGCCGCTGGCTTCCTGATTCTTCATCAACCAATACAGGCCGCCGTGAATGTTCTTTTGATAAGGACCTTTTGTTTCGTGTGTCTGACCAGCCGCCAGGAAAGGCAGGAGGGCCAGCGCGGTGGCTGCCGTATCGCTCTTATGATTGCCTGCCCCACTGCATTGTCCGTCCTTGCATCGCGTGGTCAACTTGTCGATGCTCCAACTGCCATTGGGCATTTGATGGCGAGCGATCCAGTTAAGCCCGGCGGCAACGGCCCGCTCGGATTGTTTGGTGCCTCCGAAGCCGCCGACCATGGCCTTGCGCATTCCCGCCCCACGGTTGCCGAAACCGGCGCCGTCTCCGCCGCTGCCGCCGCTGGCTCCCGTTCCGACGCCCGTTCCCACACCGCCGGGTCCAGTGACGGCCGCACCATCCCCCAGTGCCTTGAAGTCGAATCCTCCCAGCCCACCGAAGGCAGCATCGGCGGCCACGGCCATGCCGCCGCCGCGCTCTTCGAACACGGCGGAGTTGTCGTTAATCTGCTCCGTCTGCTCGAAGCGCGGCGCTTCCAGCGTGAGCGACTCTGTATCGAGGACCGTCGGCTCCAGCGGCGTCTCCCCCACTTCGAAACGGGACAAATCCCCGTCCAGGTTTGGTTCCTCCAGCGCCGTTTCAAAGGTATCGGGCAGAAGTTGCTGGGCAACGTGAACGGTCCCCAACACCAGGCCCGCGATGATCAGGATCACCATGTGGACCAACATGCTTGTCGTCCACCATATTCCCTGCTTTACAAACCAGAGCTTAAGATTTTCATAGAGCTCCCTTGGCATAGGGAGCGACGTGCGCGACCAGAGTAGCGCCAAACGCGACATGAAACCCGACCTTCCTAAAAGCCACCTGCTTCTCGTTCTTGGTATCTGCCCGACTCTAAACGCGCCGCGACCTGCTGGGAAAAATTTCGTCCGCTTCCTCGCCGCCCCGCGATTCCTCCATGCCATCCTGCACTTGCTGCCACCACTGATTGCCCGCCAGGCTTGCCTCGGCCTGGGGCAAACGAACGCCGTGGCGCCGGCGACGCCGTTTCCAAATCCAGCTTCCGACGATGGCCAGAACGGCTACACCGCCGGCCAGGGCGGTCGGCCAGAAATTACCACCACCACGGGACTTCTCCAGCGCGATCCGCGCGGGATTCGGCTGCCAATGGAGTCTACCGATTAGCAAAGGCGCCGCGCGGGCGTTGTCGTACGCCTGGTAGGACATCTGCTTAAGGAAATAGCCGACGAACACCGCCTCCTCATGAATATCCGGCCCCAGAGGCATCTGCGGCGGCAGTTCGCTGAAGACCACTAAATAGGGAAACGACCGTGACTCCTCGGTCCAGCCCCAGGCTTCGTACACGCGCTTGACGCCGGCCGAATTCTGCGGCGCCTCGTGCGTTAGCGCTCGTTTCACATGCAACCGCAAGCGGATGAGTTGGCCGCGATACTTTTCCGGCTCCTCCCACAGTTGCGTAAACAGCACGTCGCGCCGCGCGGATTGTTCCATCTCCGCAAACGTCAATCCGCGGCTCCATCGCATCTGCCGCCAGTAGGCGGACATCTCCACGCCGTCCAGCGGCGCCCGGTCTGCCAGTGCCTGGTACTCTTCGCGGGCAGCATCGGCTTCCTCGGGATCGTCCGCTCCCGGAGTGGCGATCACGGTTTCTTGCGAAACCAAAGGCGGGCCGGAATTTGCAGGCAACTTGCCTCCGGGTGAGACGAATTCGTTCGCGGACCGCGGCTCGTCCAAAGTGCCCAGCCAGGCCCAGGTATGCGGATCCGCGGCCCGTTCGAACAGCATCCACAACACAAACAGCATCCCGACCATGCTGAGGGCACGCATATGGCCCAACGACGCGAACGGGAGTTGCGACCGGTGACGTCGAGATCGAGCCATAGTCGCTGCTCCTAGTTACTGGGGTTCTCGGGCAATTCCACAAAGCTGAGCTTGGTTAGTTTCTCGCCGGTAGGAAGCAGTTGTCGGGTGCATACATCTATGATCTTCATTAGCTCCTCGTACCGCAAGGAGGAAGAGACCTGGACGATGACTTGCTCAAAGGGGCTGCCAGGCTCGCTCAGGATGGCCCGCAGACGGCCCTCCAGCATGGAAATGTTGTCGACGCGTCCTTCGCCCAGGGCCATCGAGGCAAGCTGTCCGCTGGGTGTGGAATAGGCACTGATGACCAGCGAATTCAGTCCAGCAACCGGGTTGGTGTTGTTGGTGTCCGACCCGGCACTGGCGGCTTGCACATTGGTTGCCGGCTGGGGCGGCGGCAGATGCAGCGAGAACTGCCCCTCCACCGGGGACGGCTTGAAGGTCAGAATGAAGAACGTTAGCAACTGGAAAGCCATATCGAGCATGGCTGCCAGATTGAGCTCGACGTCACCCTGCGGTCTGCGGCGGGAGCGCTTGCGACTCATGATTACTCCTGCTTGTTCATCGCTTTCAGGGAAAACCGCCGGAAGCCGCGGTCCTGACAAACCTTGATGATCTTGTTGAGCAACGAGAACGGCACGGCTTTGTCGGCTCGGATCACGATGTTGGTCGGCAGCTCATCCCCGTCTTCCAGCTTCGGATTGCCGCGGCGCGCGTGAAGTCTGCTGACGTACGCTTCTCCGCGAATGTAGCTGTCGATGTCTTTACCTTGTTTGTACTGGCCATACACGTTCAGCCGGCCCAGAGAATCGATGTTCAGAATCAACAGGTCGTCCTGGCCCTTGGTGTCAATCGGTCGCGCGGAACCGACGATCGGAAGCTTGAGCGTCAAATCCATCGCAGCGCCCTTGAAGTTGATGACCAGCATGAAAAACGTAATGAGCTGGAACACCATATCCAGGATGGGCGTAAGATTGGGTTCCGCACTGGCACTGTGCGACATCGAGGCAGACATAGAGAAGGTTCCTGATGGTTGCAGAGCAGTGCCAGGTTACGCCGGCTTGACCGGAGGACGCACGACCGCCGCAGGCGCGGCGCCGCCCGCCGCCCCTTTATTGCGGGAAGCATTGCTCAACCGCCGCATGAATTCATCGGCCGCCAACAGCGTTGTCGTGCTGATTGCGGACACGCGGTTGCGGAAAATGGCAAAAAAGTAGATGGCGGGCACGGAGAGCGCTACGCCCTCGAATGTCAACAACAATGCCTCCGAGATGCCACCTGCCACTTCGCTCGCCTTGAGTTGCGTATCGGAAAGTGCAATCACGCTGAAGCTCGCAATCATGCCCTTCAGCGTGCCCAGCAACCCGATCATCGGCCCCAATGTGCCCAGGACGGCCAGCATGCTGATCTTTCGCTCCATTTCCACGGTGATCGCGTCGGAAGTGCGCTCCATGGCGTCGCGGGCTTCGGTTAAGCCACCCACAAGCTCCGTAAGCCCGGCGGTCAGGATCCGGCTGTACATCGACTGGTCCTGGCTAACCATGTTGTACAGGCCTTGATAGTCTCGCTTTTCCAGCAAGACGTTGGCTTCGTTCACGATCTCCTGCGGCATCTCCTCGGAGAGCTTCATTTCGACGAA
>JBGTDH010001022.1:0-2294 GCA_041748435.1 Pirellulales bacterium | reverse complement strand
ATGATCAGGGGGAACTGCCGGCACAGGCTCGGTATTACTCGCGGCTGCTGCCGGCCACGCCCCCGGGGCCGGGTCAGCAGTATGGTTTCGAGGTCGATCTGGATCGCTGTTCCGGCTGCAAGGCGTGCGTCACGGCCTGCCATGCGATGAACGGCCTGGACGAGCGCGAGACGTGGCGCGATGTGGGTTTGCTCGTCGGCGGCACGACGGCCCACCCCGTCATGCAGCACGTCACCGCGGCCTGCCATCATTGCCTGGAGCCGGCCTGTCTCTCGGCCTGTCCGGTGAATGCTTATGAAAAAGACCCGCAGACGGGCATCGTGCGGCATCTGGACGATCAATGCTTCGGCTGCCAGTACTGCACTCTGGCCTGTCCCTACGATGTGCCCAAGTATCATCGCGGCAAGGGCATCGTGCGGAAGTGCGATATGTGCTCTTCCCGCCTGGCGGTGGGCGAGGCCCCGGCGTGCGTGCAGGCGTGCCCGCACGAGGCGATCTCCATTCGCGTGGTCGACGCGCGGCAAGTGCGCGAAGACGCCGAGGCCGATCCGTTCCTCCCCGCCGCCCCGGAGCCGCATCTCACGTGTCCCACGACCAACTACAAGACGCGGCGAGTTTTCCCTCGCAACCTGTTGCCGGCCGATTATCATTCGATCGCGCCGCAGCATCCGCATCTGCCCTTGATTGTGATGCTGGTGCTGACACAGTTGTCGGTGGGCGCGTTCCTGGTGGGCCTGATTCTGGAGCGGCTGCTCGAGGCGGAGTTGCTTACCGCGCTGCGCCCCGTGCATGCCACGACGGCGCTGGTGTTTGGACTGGTCGCGCTGGCCGCCAGCACGTTTCATCTGGGACGGCCGCAGTTTGCGTATCGGGCCGTGCTGGGGCTGCGGCACTCCTGGCTCAGCCGCGAGATCGTGGCGTTCGGCGCATTCGCCGGCGCAGCGATGCTGTACGCCGCGTCGACGTTTCTCGGTCCCGACATGCAGCCCGTGCAAGCGGCCCTGTCCTTGCTGGTTTCGGCCGCCGGGCTGCTGGGCGTGTTCTGCTCGGCCAAGATCTACGCCGTGACGCATCGCGAGATGTGGAGCCTGCCGCGCTCCGGCGTAAAGTTCTTGCTCACGACCGCTATGTTAGGCCTCACGGCGTTCTGGCTGTCCCTGGTGCTATTGGCGTTGATCGAAGACAACCTTTCGCTGGTCGGGCTGGTGCGCCAGACGGGACCGCTGTTGTGTCGCGCCATCATCGTCTGTGCGGCGATGAAGCTCGTCTGGGATGCGGCCGTGCTGCGGCATCTGGCTAGCCCTCGATTGACGTCTCTCAAGCGTTCCGCCCGCCTGATGGTGGGACCGCTCTCGAGCGTCACGCTTGCTCGCTTTGCTTGTGGCCTGCTCGGCGGCGTGATGATGCCCTTGTTCCTACTCGATATGATTGCCGCCGCATCGCCGCAAGCCGGCGCATCGATTCTGGAAGCAGTAGCCATCGCTACGTTGTTTGCGGCCTGTCTGATGGGAGAGCTGCTGGAGCGGTATCTGTTCTTTGCTGCCAGCGCGGCGCCGCGGATGCCGGGAGGATTGCGACCATGAGCGCCGGCCTTAGCGAACTCATTCATGCCCGCAGCGGCCCGTTGACCCGCGAGTTGCTGCTCGCGCCGGGAGGATTTGGACTGGGGCAAGTGCCCGATCGCGCCAAGCCCGAGTCGACGACGACGATCGTCTGCGGGTATTGTTCCACAGGTTGCGGACTGCGCGTGCATTTGCGGGACGAGCAAGCCGTCAACCTCAGTCCGGCCACCGAGTATCCCGTCAACCTTGGGATGGCCTGCCCTAAGGGTTGGGAGGCACTGTCGGTGCTCGATTCGCCGGATCGCGCCACGACGCCGCTGTTGCGCAACGCCGCCGGACGGCTGGAGGCGGTCGATTGGCAGAAGGCGCTCGCCACGTTTGCGGCGCGATTCAAGGCCATCGGACTGAAGCATGGTCCGGAGAGTGTGGCCTTCCTCAGCACCGGCCAGATTGTGACCGAGGAGATGGCCCTGCTGGGCGCGCTGGCCAAGTTCGGCATGGGCTTGCTCCACGGCGACGGCAATACCCGGCAGTGCATGGCCACGGCCGTGGTGGCCTACAAGGAGTCCTTCGGCTTCGATGCTCCTCCCTTCACGTATGCGGATTTCGAGGAGTCCGACGTGCTGGTATTCATCGGGGCAAACCCCTGTATCGCCCATCCAATCATGTGGCAGCGGGTCATGCGCAACCGGCGCCATCCGGAGATTCTCGTCGTGGATCCGCGGGTGACGG
>JBGTDH010001021.1:0-6814 GCA_041748435.1 Pirellulales bacterium | reverse complement strand
CGAAGCGCCGGCCGAAGCAGCCCGCGGCAGCGATGGCATTGTCTCGTTCGCCAGCGCGCACCTGGACGATGTGGAGTCCGAGTTGATCGTCGATGCCGATCATGCCAACGTGCATCGCCATCCGTTGGCCGTGCTGGAAGTACGGCGCATTCTGCTGGAGCACCTCGCGATCCAGCGCCGCTGGCAAGCCCCGCAACTTCCGCCCTTCCGAATGACCGGCCACCAGGCCCCTGCCCCGTGGAACGGGCCGCATCACGGTCCCCCGTGGAACACACAGGCGCCAGTTGACAGGCACCCATAAGGAGCAAGTCTAGGGCGCAAGATGCGGCGCGACCAGCGACGTCCAGACTTCATATCCGGCGGGCGTCATGTGCAGTCCGTCTTTGACAAATAACTCGGGGCGCGGCGTGCCTTCCGAGTTGAGCATGGGCTTCTCGACATCGACGAACACTACACGCTCGTGCTTGGCGGCGATCTCGCGGATTCGCCGGTTGGCGTCGCGCACCTTCTCGATCAGCTTCCAACGCTGGAGGCTGGGCTTGATGCCGATGTAGACGATCCTGGTTTGTGGCAAGTCGGACCGAATCTTGGTGATGAAGGCGGCGAAATCGGCCGCCACCTGCTCCGGCGATTTACCGCTGCCCAGATCGTTGTCGCCGGCGTAAAGCACGACCACGCGGGGCTTGTGCTTGGTTACCACGCGCTGGGCGTAATGCACGCTGTCTGCCAATTGCGAGCCGCCGAAGCCGCGGTTGATGGTCGGCACGCTGGGGAAAGATTCGGCCTGCTTCCAGAGTTTAATGCTGGACGAGCCGACAAACAGCACCGCGCCCTGCGGCGGCGGCATGACGGCATCTTCTTCTTCGAACTTCTTGATCTGCGGTTCCCATTTGGCGATCCGCTGCCGCTCCTTCTCGGCCGGCGAAACCTCCGGCTTGACGTCGGCGGTCGCCGCGTTCTGGCCATACACGCTGCGACCTGTCAACATGCCGGACGACAACACCGCCACGCTCAGTAAGACCATCTTCATCGCAAAGGTTCCTGCCTAGTGCCTTGTCAAACCTTCATTTGAGGGTTCGATCGGACATAAAAACCCAAGCGCGTAAGCGAGGGTGAAGCTCGAACGACCAACGATCGTGGAACTTCGGCCCCGCCGCACCCTCGCTTACGCGTTCGGGTTTCCATGAGTGCGCAACCCCGAGACCTAGCGTTGACAAAGCGCTAGACCGAGTTTCGACCCGAGTTGTTGATCATAACAAGAACGCGCGCCGCGTGCAGTCGCTTGTCTTCGAGTCGCACAATCCCGCCCGCTTGCCAGTCGGATCCTTCGGCTTCTGACTACACCGATCATTCGACCGCAACCCAAAGACAAACCGCGGATGACGCCGATGTCAGCTTTCCGCTGTTGGCCAGATCAGTTTGCGCTCCTCGATTCCGGCAGAGGCAAGCACTTCTGAATGAAGAGACGAAAGCCCGCTTACTCCTCCTGCCCCCCACGCCCAACAAGACCAGACCGATAGCGAGCCACGAAAAGAATTTCATGAGATGGACCTCATTGTTAAGCCTGCGATGCCGGGATCCATCCCTTAGTGTACTCCATGGGGGAGTGGATCACGATTCGCCGCTTCGATTCTGTTTCCGGGTTCTCGTTCATCGGTCCGCCGGCGCTTCTTAGAAGCAGAAGCAGTCATCGACGCGACCGGTTACCGAGGGCAATACCCGCACGCGGGCGGCCACCTTCACTTTGACGTTTCCAGGAGCTATGTGAGGAGTGCCGCTCAACCTAAAGTACGAGAGGTCCGATGCCGGGTTACTCGGAAACTCCGTTGGCAAAGAAGCTGCGGCTGAACCGCGGATGCGGTGGGCGGCGATCGATGCTCCCCGCGAGCATCGGCAGTGGTTGGGAGACTTGCCGGAAACTTACTCCTGCGCCACGAGGTCCTCGAAGCGGGGGCACTCGGTGAGCAGCAGGTCCAGATTGGCTTTGCTCAGCGGCTTCGTCATGTGAAAATCGAACCCGGCGTCCCGCGCCAGCCGCCGATCTTCTTCCTGCCCGTAACCCGTCACGGCCACGAGGTAGACGTTGTGCAACAAAGGATCCGCCCGCATCGCTCCCGCCACGGCATAGCCATCCATGCCGTCGGGCAGGCCGATGTCGCAGAGAATCAGATCGGGACGGAATTGCCGCGCCAACTCCAGCCCGCTGGGGCCGTCGTAAGCGGAGGCAACTTCCAATCCGCGGACGGAGAGCATGCGTTCCAGGGGGAACAGCACATCCTTGGTATCGTCGATGAGCAGAATGCGGTGGCATTGCACTTCCGACTGGGCGGGCCGAATGTTGTTGCGCTCCGGCGGAACCGTCAACGCCAGGGGCAACTCGATCACGAACTCGGCGCCATGCCCCAGACCTTCGCTCGTGGCAGTGATGCGCCCGCGGTGCAACTGCACGAGCCCGTTCACCAGCGCCAGCCCCAGTCCCATTCCGCCGCGGCTGCGATCGATCGTGCTTTCCGCCTGATTGAACGGCTCGAAGATGCGGGCCAAGGTCTCGGGAGTCATGCCGATGCCGCAGTCGCGCAGAGAAAGCACGGCCAGATTGCGCGCGGCATCCTTGAAGAGCCGCAATCGCACGCGGCAGGGGTTTTCGCTGAATTTGCAGGCGTTATGGATCAGATTGGTCACCACTTGCTGCAATCGCGTCCCGTCTCCCAGAATCCAGACCGGCTCGCCGGGCATGTCGGTCTCGGCCACAAGGCGGTCGCCCGGATGGCCGTGCTGAAAATCGTCCACTGCCTGCTCGACCAATTGCACCAGATCGACGCGTTGCCGCTCCAACGTGAGTTTGCCGCGGGCGATGCGGGACACATCCAACAGATCGTCGACCATGCGCACCATGTGCCCGGCCTGCCGCTCGATGACGGCCTGCATCTTGGGACGATCCGGATCGCCGGCGGCCAGCAGCGGCAGAACCTGCGCGCTGGTGACAATGCCGGCCAGGGGGTTGCGCAGCTCGTGCCCGAGCATGGCCAGGAATTCGTCCTTGCGACGGTTCGTTTCCTGCAACGCCTCGTACAGCCGCGTATTTTCGATGGCCGAGGCCGAGAGGCGGGCCAATTGCATCAAGATGGCTTCGTCTTCCGCCGTGAACTCCCCCTCTTGCTTGTCGGAAAGCTGAATCAAGCCCAGGTTGCGGCCATCGCGGCCCACCAGCGGGGCCGAAAGCCATCCGCGAAATGCCGGCTGCCGCGGCTTGGCCAACAGATTGGCGAAGGCAGAGTGCGCCTCCAACTCGGCCTGCGTCATGCGCAGGGGTGCGTTCAAGCGACAGACAGCGCGCTCCACATCGGGGTCGCGCCACTGGAACGACGTTTCCGAATCGTCCGGGTGTTTCTCCGAGAGCGATACCTTCTCGATGCAACCGCTGCTGGGAGGATCTCCGACGGCGCTGGCCAGTGCTTGATGCGCGCCGATCAGCAATCGCGACTCGTGCGCAATGAGCGTTACAATGTCTTGCACTTGCTCCGCTTCGCCCAGCCGCATCGAGAACTCGGCCAGACGCTGCAACTGCTGGGACCGTTGGGCAATGGCTTGCTCGGCCAGCACGCGATGCGTGACATCGTCGTGGGCCACCACCACGCGAATCGGGCCCGGGTGCGGGAAGCGCGTCACGCGCACCACAAACCAACGCGGGCGATCGACCGCGTGGCAAGGATATTGCATCAGGAAGAACGGCCGCTTGCCGGCAATGACCTGACGAATGCCTGTCACCACATGCTGGCTGTCTTCGCTCGGCCGGGCCTCGCTCTGACAAACGGTGAGATAGTTCTGTCCGACACTTTCGGCGGGTCCGTCGTTTTCCTGTCCGAAGCGACGCCAGGCGTCGTTCACTTCCAGGATCACGCCATCGCGATCGAGCACGGCAATCTGGCTGGTGAGGGAATCGAGCACGGACCTCAGAAATCGCTGGCTCTCGCGGCGCTGCACAATCTCGCGCCGCACCAGCCCGTAGGCAATGCCGATGATGCCGGCGCCCAACAGGGCCATCACCAGCGAGGCGCTGGTGGCCATATCGACCGCCATCTCGGAATGCTGGTTGTAATCGCGGAGCAGACCCTGCTCTTTGCGAAGCATCTGGGCCACGAGGTCGCGGATGTCGGCCATGATCAGGCGGCTGTCGCTGGCCGCCACCGCCGCCTGGCCCGCCTCAAACCCGTGGTCGCGGCGCATCTGGATGGCCAGGTCCACGCTCTGCAACTTGTCGCGGGCCATGGCATCCAACTGCCCGGCAAAGCCGTGCAGCTCGGGCGAGCCTTTCGCCAGGATCTTTATCCGGCCTAGCTGCTGCTCGTAGCGCGCGAGACCCTGGTGATAGGGGACGAGATAGCGTTCATCGCCGGTGATGATATAGCCGCGTTCGCCGGTCTCGGCGTCTTGCAGCGCCGACAGCGTGGTGCGGACGGCATCCAGCACCTCGTACGATTGCCGCACCCGGCGCTCGTTGTCTGCCACCGTTTGCACGTTGACCAGTGCCAACACGGCATGCACGGTCAGCACGGCCAGGGCCAAGCCGAAACCCAGGACCGCCCGCAGGCCGATCGCCGGACCCCGCCAGGTAGAAGCCTCCGGAGCGGTCTGTTGCATGTCTTTTCTCGCTGCGCCTCAAACGCGGACTACCCTGCAGGCACTTCCTTGGATTATACCCTCCCCCGATAGCGCACAAGAGACCTGCCAGATAGTATCAAAACGGAAAACTGGACTTCCGATCACCCACTTCGTCGCAGCATCGGGTGCCCGCCGTAATCTCGACGAATCTCACGCCGGCGGGAACGGCGACGATCCCGGCGGCGGCATCTGCATCGGCGGCGCCCCGCGCATCAGTTGATCGGCCGTCGGCTGTCCGGTGATGACCAAGTAAGCCACGGACATACCCAGAATGCAGTACGGCAGCGTGAACAGAATGCCTACGCAGCATGCCAACGCCCCCAGCAGGTACAAGAAGGTGGCAATGATGCCGTAGACGAACAGCAGCAGCCGGTTGCCCGACATGATCTCGTAGGAAGTTCGTAGAGAGTCCATCACGCCCATGTTGCGATCGATAATCAGATGCTGGAACTGGCTGAACGACAACCCTACGAATGCCAGCACGGGTAGAAACAGAATTGCACTGGCGAAGCCCACCATGAGCGTGACTTGCTGGTCGCCCTTCGTGACCAGCCAGGCGATTCCCGGGGGCGCAGCTAGCGGCACGGCAACAGCCGCCATCGCCAGACCCATGAGCAGGGAGGCCAGAAGCGTGTTGATCAAATAGGGGCCGCCGGTGAACAAGTCGCTGAATTCGGCCGGTTGACCACGCCCCACTTTCAGCATGAACCGGGTCTGGCCTATTCCCAGCCAGATCTGAAACACCGCCAGGACAATCTGCACAAATCCCTGCGAGATCATCCGGATGGCCATGTCGTTCGTAGCCGCATTCACCGCTAGGGCAACCACATTGTTAATCATCCCGGTGCCCATGTTGATGCCTATCGCCGCGAAGATGATCAAAATCAGCATTCCCAACTGCGACTTGTAAATCTCCCAGGTGCGATTGAGCACGTCGCCCAGGTCCATCTTGGTGGGCACGATCGGCAGCACGCCGGCGCCGATGGCTGCCTGGGGTGCGTCGAACGAGGCGGCCGGCGATTGATAGGGATTATCCGAGGGCAGCCCCGTGGCGGCCGGAGGAAAGTTCGTGGCGAACGGATTAGCCGCGCCGGGCGAAGCTGCAGGAGGCGCGGCGGCCGGAGCCCCGCCGGCCGGCACTTGCACCATGGCCTGGCATTGCGGGCATTGAGCCTGCTTGCCCTGGCTCCCCTCGGGAACGCGCAACAAACGCTGACAATGCGGACAACGGAATTCGATGCTCATTGGGACGGCAGCCAGACGGTTCTTCGGTAGGCAAACATCGCACGTTCGATGGCGAAGAACCTAACAGAACCGCCGCCCGAAAGCCAATCCCCGCAGCGTACAGCAGGTAAGCGCGCCCAGCACGTCTCCTAACCTGCATGCATCCGCTCCATCACCCATTCGCGGATTAACTCGGCGTCTGCGACACCGCGGGAGTTGGCTAGTTCGCGAAGCGCTTCGGCTTCGGGGAGGGGCAACTGGACGGTGATCGACCTGTCTCGCGTGAATACGGGTTCGACAGTTTCTTCGAGTTCGCCCTCAAAATCCGTCAGATCGTGTCCGTCCCAGAATTGGGCCAACTCATGAATGGAATCAGTCTGGGGGATTTTCATTCTCGCGCTCTGTCATTGGCCGGGCACTGACCGAAGCAAACTTCTTCGACTTCCTCCGGCGTAACGCCATGTCGTGCAAGATGATCAACTTGCGCCTCGGGCCAGATGATCTGGTGGATGTTCATTCCATTCTACTCACGCACTCTGACGTTACATCTACACCGTCACGTCTTCCTTGCGGGACTTGCCGGCGAACTCCAACTCCAGCGAGGCAATGCGCAGCCGAGCGAAGCATGGTTGAGCGGCGGGAAGCGATAGGGCGCTGGCGGCTGTGCGTTCGACCACGATCGCCACGCCGAGGCCGAGGCCAAACGAAAAATTCTGACCGGGGTTGGGATTCTCGAACGTCTTCTCCAGCACCAAGGTCTCGAGGGCGGTCGAATCGGCTTCGCGGAACTTGGGCTGGACCGTCAGCGAGGCCAGTTCTTTGCGCTTCTTTGGATTCTTGCTGGCATCGGCATACTGATAGAACATCAGCCGGCAATTAAGCTCCTTGAGCATCGCGCTCTCGAAAAACTCACGCGTGCTTCCCTCGC